>NZ_JBICYT010000002.1:479055-524598 GCF_043201215.1 Streptomyces sp. NPDC048331
GCCGCGGGCCGGGGCGCGGGCCGGGCGGGGGGGGGGGCGGGCGGGGCCCCCCCCCCCCCCCCCCCCCCCCCCCCCCCCCCCCGCCGCATCAGTAGGCCTGCTGGACGGTGACCGCGGGGTCCGAGGCGTCGCCCCAGTAGCGGACGTAGGAGCGGGCGAAGGCGTCGCCCAGCGCCGCCTTGAGGAAGAGCGCCGACCAGCGGGCGGACGTACGGATGCCCTCGACCTGGTCGGTGGTCTGGGCCGAGGGGTCGGGGACGGCGCCGGGCGGGTTCTGGACGCCCGTGACGCCGTAGTGGTTGACCCCGGCGACCGTGACGAGCGCCTTCGGCGTTCCCTTCAGGGCCTCGTACGTGGCCTGCGCGGCTGCGGGGGCGGCGATACCGTCGGCGGAGCCCTGGATCAGGGCGACCGGCACGGTGTTGTTCACCGGGGCGACCGGACCACCGCCGGGCGGGGCGTTGTTGGTGCCGAAGAAGGCGGCCGCCTTGAGTTCGGCGGGCTTGACCGCGCCCGGCGGCAGGCCGAAGCAGAACGGCGGCGCGCACTGGCCCTGGACGATGGCGACGCCAGCGGCGCCGCCGAAGGAGTGGCCCAGCAGGGCGAGGACGGTGGGGTCCAGCCGGCCGGCGAGGGGGCTGCCCGCCCGGGTGTTCTCGGCCTTCGACCAGGCGACGGTGGTCAGGCCCTGGTCCGCGGAGGCCCACAGGCCGGGGACGCCGAAGACGGAGCGCAGGTGGTTGGGGACTACCACGACGAAGCCGAATGCCGCGACGGTGCGAGCGTATCCCTCGTAGTGGCTCTTGTCGACGTTGGCGCCTTGCTGAAGCAGGACCACGGGGAGCCGGCTGCCGGATTCCGGGTAGTAGACGTCGGCCGCGTCGGCCCCGACGGAGGCCGTGTAGACGAGGGTGGGGACGGGGGTGGGGCTCTGCGGGGTCTCGGCGGCGGTGGCCTGACCCGAGGTGCCCACGGCGGCCAGCAGGGCGAATCCGAGCAGGCCTGCCGCGATGCCGCGGCCGGCGCTGCGCCGTGCGTGGGGGTGCCTGGCGTGTGCCATCAGTAGTCCGATCTTCTTCGCTGTCGTCGGCATGTGTGGTGCGTTCCTGGGGCTGAGCTCCGTTTCCCGGCCGGGGGCGGGTGCGCTGACCCTGGCCCCCCAAGCGGGTCGGTCGGTCGTGGCGGGGTCAGGGCTTGGCGTCGTACACGACGCCGGGCAGGTTCTGCGCGGCGGCGCCCCACACCTGGTCCCGCAGGGAGGCGTCGAGGCCGAGCGTGTAGAGCAGGTAGGTGGTGGTCACCGCGCGGGTGAGGCGCTGCTGTTCGGCGCGGCTGACCGATCCGCTGTCGCAGCCGAAGCCGCCGCTGTCGGTGAAGCCGCAGTGGAAGCCGCCGGTGATGACGCGCAGCTGGGTGGGGGCGGGCTTGGCGTCGTACATCTTGCGCTGGTGGCTGCCGACGCCGGCGACCGTGTCCTTGCTGCCGCCGACGTACTGGGCCGGGATGGCGAGGGCGGCGGAGGCGCTGACGGCCGAGGGGTTGGTCTCGGCGGCGGCGAGGGTGCTGACGGACTTGACGGCCGGGTTGCGGGAAGCGGCGAGCAGGGCCGCGCCGCCTCCCATGGAGTGGCCGGACAGGGCGTAGCGGCTGGTGTCGACGGCGCCGGCGAAGCGGGATCCGGTGGTGGAGTTCTGCGCGGTCAGCCAGGTAAGGGCGGCGTTGAGGTCGTCGGCGAAGCCGGTGTGGCTGGGCGAGATGCCGCCCTGGGACTTGGGGGTGACGGTGATGAAGCCCCAGGAGGCGTAGTGCCGCAGGGTGTTCTCGTACTTGGAGATGTCCTGGAAGAAGCCGTGCCCGAAGGCGAGACCGGGGTGGAGGCCCGGGGCGACGGGGGCGTTGGCGCCGGCGCTCGTGCCCGGGTACCAGACGCGGGCGCTGTAGGAACGGCCGGCGGCGGAGACGGTGAGGTCCGAGTAGGCGACGGGGAAGGCCCCCGGCGCGGCGGGATCGGCCGCGACGGCGGGAGCGCTGGCGGGGGTGGCCGCCAGCGCGGTGGGGGCGGTCAGGGTGGCGGCGACGGCCAGCATGATGGCCGGGACGGCGCGCATGAGTGTGCGTAGCACGGGGTGCCCTCCTGTGGGGGGTATCGGAGAGGGAAACTCTGTATGCCAGTTCAGCACACTGACGCATACACGCCAAGAGGTGGGAGTTTCTTTGAGGGGAACGACGTTCGCTCCTACGCAACGGATCAGAGCCGGGTGGCGGCGGGCTCCGGCACCCGGCCACCGCGCAGCGTGGCCACCAGCCCGGCCAGCATCAGCCCCTCCCCCAGGTTCCCCAGCGGCGGCGCCGCGAAGGCCGCGGCCGACGCCGCGAACACGGCCATGGCCCCCAGGGCGATCCAGGGCGCCGCCCGCCGGATCCAGGCGGCGACCCCGATCACCAGCAGGGCGACGATCGCGAGGACGGCGGCCACGGGGAACGCGCCCGGCTCGGCGTCCGCGTACCGCAGGGTGTCCGCCCAGGTGCGGGGGCGCAGGTGCAGCCCCGGCAGGGTGGTGGCGGCGCCGAGTACGGCCAGTGCACCGGCGGCGGCCCAGGCGGCTGCGAGAGCACCGCGCCCGGCCCGCAGCGCGAGGGCGGCACACGGTAGGACCAGGGGCGTGCCCAGGGCGTGGACGACGAAGCGGCCGGCGCTCAGCGCCTCCAGCGGCGCGCCCTCGCCGAGCAGGACCCCGGCCGCCACGACGGCCGAGTCGTACGCCAGGGCGCAGCCGAGGAGCGCCGTGGGCCGGCAGGCCGGGCCGGTGCGCCGGGCGGCCTCGGCCAGCAGGAGCTGGAGGCCGGCGAGCAGCGCCAGCGCGGCCGAGATCACCGGCCCGTCCCGGCCTGCCGGTACAGGGCCTCGATCTGGCCGGCGTACCGGCCGGTGACGGCGGCCCGGCGGACCTTCAGCGTCACGGTGAGCTCCGGTCCCCCGGGGGCCCATTCCTCGGTGAGCACGTCGTGTGCCCGGATCCGTTCGGGGCCGGACAGGCGGGTGTTGGCGTCGGCGACGGCGTCGGCGAGCGCGGCCGCCAGGTCCCCTGCGTGGGTGTCCCAGGGGGCTGCGGAGGTGATGCCCGTGCGCCGCGCCCAGGCGGTGACGGCTTCCCGGTCGGGTACGAGGAGGGCGACGTTGAAGGGCCGGCCGTCGCCGACGACGACGGCGTGGCCGATCAGCGGCGAGGCCTCCTTGAGGACGCCTTCGATGCGGGCGGGAGCCATGTTCTTGCCCCCGGTGTTGATGATGAGGTCCTTCTTGCGGTCGACGATGCGGACGTCCCCGGCGGCGTCGACGGTGGCGAGGTCACCGGTGTGCAGCCAGCCCTCCGGGTCGACGGCCCGGGCGGTCAGTTCGGGCTCGCCGCGGTAGCCGCGCATCAGGAAGGGCGCCCGGACGAGGAGTTCGCCGTCGTCGGCGATGCTGATCTCGGCGCCGGGGACGGGCCGGCCCACGGTGCCCACCCGCGGTCCGCCGGGCGGGGCGATGAGGGCGATGCCGCTGAGTTCGGACATGCCCCAGGCATCGGTGAGGGGCAGGCCGAGGGCGTGGAAGAACTCCTGGAGGCCCTCGGGTGCGGGTGCGGCGCCGGTGATGCAGACCCTGGCGCGGTCGAGCCCGATGCGGCGGCGCAGTTCGGCGAGGATGCCGTCGGCTCGGTCGAGTTCGGCGCGCTCGGGCGGGGTCAGCGGGCCCGTCCACCGCCGGGGCGCGAGACGGCGGCCGGTGGCGAGGGCGTCCTCGCCGAGTGCGCGCAGCGCGGGGTCGGCGTCGGCGAGCGCACCCTCCAGGCCGGTGCGTAGCCGCTGCCAGACGGAGGGGACCGCCCCGAAGAGGGTGGGGCGGACGCTGGTGAGTGCCTCGCCGAGCCGGGAGAGGTCGTCCAGGCAGGTCAGCCGGGTGCCGCAGTAGATGTTGGTGTAGTGCGAGCCCCAGCGGTCGGCGATGTGCGCGGCGGGCAGGAAGGAGATGTGGCTGTCCTCGCCGGTGACCTCCAGAACCTGCTGGGTGCCGGCGAGCTGGCTCAGCATGGCGCGGTGGGTGATCTCGACGGCTTTGGGGCGGCCCGTGGTGCCCGAGGTGTGGATCAGGGTGATGAGGTCGTCGGGGCCCACCTCGCGCAGGGCGGCGGCCAGGTCGAGGGGACCGGGGGCGCTCGCCTCGGCGTCCGCGAGCGAGAGGACACCCTCACTGTCCTCGGCCGGGCCCTCCGGGCCGTCGACGGCCACGAGGTGGCGGACGGCGGTGTCGGCGGAGGCGGCGCGCAGCACCGGCAGGAAGCGGCGTTCGGTGACGACGACGCGGGCTCCCGTACTGGCGAGCAGCTCGTGTATCTGGTCGGCGGGCAGGCTGTTGTAGAGGGAGTAGGGAACGGCGCCCAGGTGCAGGGCGGCGCAGTCGACGACGTGGAACTCGGGCCGGTTGGTCAGCATCAGGGCCACCGGCTCGCCCCGGCGCACCCCGAGGTGGCGCAGCGCTCCGGCGACGGAAGCGACTCGCTCGGCGTACTGGGTCCAGGTCAGGGCGGTGCCGTCGAGGGTGAGCAGGGCGGCCGCGTGCGGCCGGGCGGCGACGGTCCGCCGGAAGGCCTCGCAGAGGGTGGCGGGCGGAACGGGCGTGGGCGTCATACGGACTCCTCGGGAAGGGGGGCCGCCGGGCCGCCGGGCAGGGCCCGCCGGTGTCCGCCGCGGCGGCGTCTCAGGCCGTACGGGCGGACGGGGCCAGGGCGGGGCTGCCGAAGGTGAGGCGGAAGTCGTGCAGGGTCAGGCTGAGCAGCGGCGGCCGGCCAGCCGGGACCCGCAGGGGGCTGCCGGGCGGGATCCGCCACTGCGCCCGGGCCGGGCCGACCGCGCAGCGGCTGCGTACGGGGCTGGTCACCAGGCGTCCCTGCATCTGCTGGAGGACGCGGTACGCCAACGGCCACCGCCCGGGGAGCCGGGTACCGGGGCGGAAGGACGCTGAGCCCAGCTCCCCGGACGCGGTCCGGGCGGAGGCCCGCAGGGCACCCTCCCCGCTGGTGACGAGGTCGAACTCGGCCAGTTCCTTGGGGATGCCCCACAGTTCGCGGCCGCCGGCCATCGACGCCGGGCTGTCCACCCAGATGTCGGTGATGGTGACCCGCGGCCGCAGGCCGTCGCGCACCAGGACGGCGGAGAGGACCTCGTCGTAGCGCAGGACGCTGTCGCCCTCGTAGCGCACCCAGGCGGCCCCCGTCAGGGCGCGTCCGGCGACGGTGAGCGGCCGTACTCCCGCCGGCAGGGGTGGCAGGGCGCTGCGCGGTACGGCCCACAGTGAGAGGTACATCTGCCCGGCCAGGTGCCAGGGTTCAGGCGGGTACGTCGGCATCGGGGTCCTGCCCTTCGGGCGGTCGGGGGGCGGTGGCGGCGGGCCGCAGCGCGGCGGGGGCGTGCGGGGGCACGGCGGGGCGGCGCGGTGCCACGGGCTCCACCCGACGGTAGGGGTCGCCGGCGCGGGGTCGCGGGTCGGCGTCGCCGTGGTTGGGCCACAGGGCGGCGGCGCGTTCGGCGAGGGCGGTGATGGTGAGGGAGGGGTTCACCCCCAGGTTGGCGGAGATGGTGGAGCCGTCGACGATGTGCAGCCCGGGGTGTCCGTGGACGCGGTGGTAGGGGTCGACGACTCCCCGCTCGGCGTCCGCGGCGACGGTGCAGCCGCCGATGAGGTGCCCGGTGGCGGGGATGTCGAGCAGGTCGCCCCAGGTGCCGCAGGCGAGTGCGCCGTTCTGCCGTGCGGCGGTGCGCGCGAGGCGGTGGCCGGCCGGGATCCAGGTGGGGCTGGGCTCGCCCTCCCCGGGCCGGCTCGTCAGGCGCGAGCCGGCCGACCCGAAGGGGCCTCGCCGCAGCAGGGTGGTGAGGGAGTTGTCGGCGGACTGCATGACCAGGAGCACCACCGTCTGACGGGCCCAGCGGCGGGGGCGGTGCAGCGCCGGCAGGGTGCGGGCGTTCGCCGTCATCGCGGCGAGGCCGGCCATGATCCGCGCGCGTCCGGGGACGGGGTCGGTGAGGGTCGCGCCGAGCAGGGCGAGCAGGTTGCTGCCGGGCCCGTAGCGAACGGGCTCCACATGGGTGGTCTCGTCGAGGTGCACGGACGAGGTGATGGCCACGCCCTGGGTGAAGTCGGCGTCGGGGTCCGTGGAGCGTACGGCGAGGATGGCCTCGGAGTTGGTGCGGGTGAGGTGGCCCAGGCGTGGGGAGAGGCCGGGCAGGGCGCCGGTGGCGCGCAGCCGGTGGAGCAGGCGCTGGGTGCCGAGGGCGCCGGCGGCGAAGACGACGTGCCGGGCGGTGGTGGTGCGGGCGTCGCGGCGCAGGGTGCGGCCGGTGCGCTGGGAGGTGACCGTCCAGCCGGCGCCCTCCGCGGCGTCCGAGGTGTCCGTGCCGCGGCCGGTGGGGCGGACGTCGGTGACGGTGCGGTCGGCGACGACGGTCACGCCGGCCGCTTCGGCCAGTCCGAGGTAGTTCTTGGGGAGGGTGTTCTTGGCGTTGTGGCGGCAGCCCGTCATGCACGCCCCGCAGTGCAGGCAGGTGCCGCGGGCGGGCCCGGCGCCGCCGAAGTAGGGGTCAGGGACGGTCGATCCGGGGACGGTGCCGGGCGGCCCGAAGTGCACGCCTACGGGGGTGGTACGGAAGGTGTGCTCGCAGCCCGTCTCGCGGGCGGCCTCCTTCAGGACCCGGTCGGCGGGGGTGAAGCGGGGATTGGCGGTGACGCCGAGCATGCGGCGGGCCTGGTCGTAGTAGGGGGCGAGTTCGGTGCGCCAGTCCGTGAGGGACGCCCAGTGGGTGCCTTCGTAGAACCGGGGCGGCGGATCGTAGAGGGTGTTGGCGTAGCCGAGTGAACCGCCGCCGACGCCCGCGCCGGAGAGGACGAGGACCCTGCCCAGCAGGGTCATCCGCAGGATGCCGCGGCAGCCCAGGCGCGGGGCGAAGAGGTAGTCGCGCACCCGCCACGAGGTGCGGGGGAAGTCCGCGTCGGCGAAGCGCCGGCCGGCCTCGAGGACTGCGACGCGGTAGCCCTTCTCCGCCAGGCGCAGGGCGGTGACGCTGCCTCCGAAGCCGGAGCCGATGACGAGGACGTCGACGTCGTCGGGCACCGGGGGTTCCGCGGAGGCGGTCCGCGGCGGCGTGTCCGGCGGTGGTGAAGAGGTGGGCATCACGGCTCCTGCACTGTGGCCGACCGGCGGTCACACCCGTGGGGGTGGGCATCACCCCGCGGCATGACCGGGCGGTCATGTGACCGCCCGGTCATAGTGCGGTGCCCCCGGAGCCCTGTCAATGAACCCGACACCGTCGGCCCGGGTCGCCGATTTCCCAACTGCATTTTCCCGCAGGCTGGTTGACAACGCGGGAGCACCGGATGAGCCTATGACCACCCGGTCACATGACCGGGTGGTCATACCGGAGGTCCCATGGAACGCGTCTGTGTAATCGGAGCCGGATCCTCCGGCATCGCCGCCTGCCAGGTGCTCGCCGAACGCGGCATTCCCTACGACTGCTACGAGAGCGGCTCCGAGGTGGGCGGCAACTGGCGCTACGAGAACGACAACGGCATGTCATCGGCCTACCGGTCCCTGCACATCAACACCTCCCGCCAGGTGATGGAGTACGCGTCCTTCCCCATGCCGGCGGACTGCCCCGTCTATCCGAGCCACTTCCACATCGCCCGCTACTTCGACGCCTTCGTCGACCACTTCGGCCTGCGACCCTCCATCACCTTCCGCACCGAGGTGACCGGCGTCGCGAAGACACCCGACGGCCGATGGTCCGTCACGGCCCGCCACCGCGACGACGGCGCGACGACCAGCCGCGCCTACGACGCCGTCCTCGTCGCCAACGGCCACCACTGGAAGCCCCGGATGCCGCAGCCCGCGCTGCCCGGAGCCGACTCCTTCACCGGCACCCAGACGCACTCGCACCACTACCGCACCCCCGAGCCCTTCACCGGCGCGCGGGTCCTGGTCCTCGGCATAGGCAACTCCGCGTGCGACATCGCCGTGGAGACCTCCCGCGTCTCCGCCCGCACCTTCCTGGCCATGCGCCGCGGCGCGCACATCCTGCCCAAGTACCTCTTCGGCACCCCCACCGACCACCTGACCGGGTCCTGGCTCGCGCGGGCGCCGCTGTCCGTGCAGGCCGCCGGGCTGGCGCTGCTGCTGCGACTCAGCCGCGGCCGGCTGGCCTCGTACGGGCTGCCGGAACCGCGCCACGGCGTGCTCGGGGCGCACCCCACCATCTCCGACGACCTGCTCTCGCGCCTGGGCCACGGCGACATCACCGTCACCCCCATGATCACCGCGCTCGACCGGGGCGGCGCCGTCTTCGAGGACGGGCGGCGGGAGGAGATCGACGCGGTCGTCTACTGCACGGGCTACGACATCGCCTTCCCCTTCCTCGCGAAGGAGCTGATCGATCCCGCCGACAACGCGGTGAGCCTCTACCGCCGCGTCGCCTCCCCCGAGCACCGCGGCCTGTACTTCATCGGCCTGGTCCAGCCGCTCGGCGCCATCATGCCGCTGGCCGAGGCCCAGTCGCACTGGGTCGCCGATCTGCTCCAAGGGCGGTGCGAGTTGCCCCCGCAGGCCGCCATGTACCGCGAGATCGCCGACTACCACGCGCGCACGGCACGGCGGTACGTCGCCTCCACCCGGCACACCATCCAGGTCGACGCCCTGAGCCACCTACGCGAACTCCGCGACGAACGCGCGCGCAGGACGGTTCCGCGCCGGCCGAAGACGCCGACGCCGGCGAGCAGTTGACGAGCCGCCCCCGCCACTCTACTTTTTCGAAACAGAGTTTCACTCAACGAAACGCAACCCCCAACCGGGCCCCGCCGTCAGGAGTGCGTCTTGTCGATCCGCTGGCCTTTCCTCCGCCGGTCCGGGCAGCGCAGGCACGCGGTCCCGCAGCCGCCCGCCGAGCGGCGCGCGAGCGGTATCAGCCCGGTGAACTGGGGTTTCACCTGGCGCTTGGCGGCCATCACGGTGCTGCCCCTGCTGGCGTTCTCGGTCCTGGGCACGATCCGCACGCTCGACAGCGCCGGCGCGGCGGACCGCGCGGCCCAGGCGGCCCGGACCGCTCACCTCTCCGGTCAGGCGGCCGCCCTGACGGCAGCCCTTCAGGACGAGGCGGGAGCCGCTGCTCTGACCACGGACAACGCGGCGGCCAAGGCGGCACAGAACGGGCCGCCTCCGCCGTGGACGGGCAGCGTCGCCGCCACGGACGGCGCCATGGCCGACTTTCTGGAGGCGGCCGCGGCGACCGGCCACTCGCCGCCCGCGCTGCGCAGGCGCCTCGAGGAGTTCACGAAGCGCGCCCCCACCCTGTCCGCAGCGCGTCGCAACGCCTCATCGGCTCCGCAGGGCGCGCCGAAGTCCTCACCCGGCGGCTCGGGACAGACCGCGAAGACGGCCGACGCGGCTCGGAGCACGCTGGACGTCCAGACGCAGTACGAGGACCTGATTGCTCCCCTGCTCGGGCTGCACAACGAGATCGCACTGAATCCCGGTGCCAGCACCAAAGGCAAGGCGCTGTACTGCGTGTCGGTCGCGAAGTCCGCCATGTCCACCCAGCGCTCGCTGATCACCATGGTGCTCGCGGGGCGCCTCGACGCCACGCAGGCAGCGGAACGGGTGCAGGTCGCGGCGGGCCTCGAGCGGGCCGCGCTCGCCGAGTTCGCAGCGGGAGCCGACCCCGCCGACGCGCAGTTCCTCTCGGCGACGGTCTCGGCGGCCGGCATGGAGCGGTTGGCGCAGCTCCGTACGACCGTCCTGGCCGGTGCCCCGTCCGGCGCCGGGCTGGCGACCACGCCCCAGGCGTTCTACGGGTTCGCGGACGCGCAGATGCAACAGCTCCAGAAGGTCGAGGACGAACTCGGCCAGGACCTCGTGGCCGCCACGACCGCAGCCCTCGCCGACGCTCGGGGCACGGCCATCCGGTCGGGGTGGCTGACCCTTCTGGTGGTGCTCCTCTCCGTCGGGCTCGTCGGCTGGATCTCGCGTACCACGCTCAGGGAGATCCGGACGCTGCGGAACTCGGCTCTGTCGGTGGCTCACCAGCAACTGCCCCGCGCCATCGAGAGCCTGGTCGAGGCACCGGACCGCACAGTCGACCCGCTGGCCGCCACACCCGTCCACGGCAGCGGTGATCTCGCCCAGGTGGCGCAGGCGTTCGACGCGGTGGCACGCCAAGCCGTCCGCCTGGCCTCCGAGCAGGCCCTGCTGCGCTCGCACGTCAGCGACCTCTTCGCCAGTCTCGCCAAGCGCACCCACAGCCTGACCATGCGCCAGTTGGAAGTGATCGGGGAACTGGAGCGGGACGAGACGTCACCGGAGCGGTTGGAGCGCCTCTTCCGACTCGACCACCTGGCCACCCGCATGCGCCGCAACGGAGAGAACCTCCTGGTCCTGACCGGAGAGGGCATCGACAGCGGCTGGGGTGAGCCGGTGCCGCTGCAGAACGTGCTGCGCGCGGCCCTGGGCGAGGTCGAGCAGTACCAGCGCGTGCGCATCCTCGGCGCGCCCGACCTGCGTATCGCCGGAAACGCGGCCAAGGACATCATCCATCTCCTCGCGGAGCTGTTGGACAATGCGACCTCCTTCTCAAGCCCGCAGAGCGCCGTGCTCGTCACCGCGACCGAACTCCCGCAAGGCAGCACTCTAATCGAGGTCAGCGACTTGGGCTTCGGGCTCACCAGCAAGGAGCTCGACCACCACAACACCCGGCTGGCGGCGCCGCCTCCGCTGGACGGTTCGGTGGCCCGCAGGATGGGGCTGTACGTGGTGGCCCGGCTGGCCGAGCACCACGCCATTCACGTCGAACTCCGCGCGGTGCGACAGGGCGTGGGCACCACCGCCATGGTCACGCTGCCGCCGACGCTGTGCAGCACGGGTGAACCGGAACTCGAACCCCGCCTCCTTCGCCACTCCCGCTGAACACCGGACCACAACCTGATCGGAGCATCGACATGACCAACGTGGTGGGCGCACGCGCCGTGTTCGGGGTCATCGTTCCGAGCACCAACACGGTCGTCGAGCACGATTACTGGGGTGCGCGCGTTCCCGGTGTCGCCTACCGGACCGGCTCCATGCACATCGCGGACCCGGCCATGCGGAACGACCGGGACTTCGAGGCCCTGCTCGTCCAGATCAGGGCGTCCATCGACACGGCGGTCCGCGACGTCCTGACGGCCGAGCCGGATCGGATGGTGATGGGCATGTCGGCGGAGACCTTCTGGGGCGGCGTCGCCGGCAACGCGGCCTTCGAACGCCGGCTGCGCGAGCGCACCGGCCTGCCGGTGACCACCGGTGCGAGCTCCTGCCGGGCGGCCCTGCGAGTACTCGGATGCCGGCGCGTTGCGGTCTTCTCCCCGTACCAGCCGGTCGCCGACCGCGAGGTGGCCCGCTTCTTCACCGAGGCCGGATTCGACGTGGCCGCCATCTCGGGGTTGCGCTGTCCGAGCGCGACGGACATCGCCCGGGTCGGCCCCGATCGCATACTGGACATGGTCGCCGCGCTGGACGACCCCTCGGTGGAGGCCATCGTCCAGGTGGGCACGAACCTCTCCTTCGTCTCCCAGGCCGACATGCTGGAGGCCGAACTCGGCAAGCCGGTCATCGCGATCAACGCGGCCACGCTGTGGCACGCCCTGCGCGAACACGGCCTCACTGACCGCATCCCGGGTTCAGGGATCCTGCTCAGAGAATTCTAGATCGCGCTCATCGAATCGAGATCTACGAAACAAACCGGCCAGCGTGGCAGCGCAGAGGCGGCGTCAAGCCCGCGGAACCGTCGATGCCGCCCACCACCCCAAGGACGGACGCCCGCGACCGGCACCCACCGCCATGGGAAACCGACAGCACAGACATGCCCCCGGGTGTGTCCCAGCGACTGGCCCTGTCTCACATTCGGTGGTGACCGAGGGTGGCGCTATCCGAGGAGGATGCGGTGGCGGAGCAGGGGGAATCCGGCTCGGCCGTGCATCTGGCGCGCGATTCGCTTGGTCTTGGTGTTGACACCTTCGGTGGGGCCGTTGCTGTACGGAAGTGTGAGTGCGGCGTTCACAGCGTCGCGGTCTCGGTCCAGGCCCCGGGTGAAGGCGTGGAGATGGGGCAGATCGGCTGAGCGAGCCTGGACGATCCAGTGCGAGAGCCCGTCGGTATTTCCTGCGCAAGGAGTCAGGAGTTCCGCGAAGCCGCCGACAGCGAAGGCCAGTTGGGTCATCTCGGGGCAGGCGGCGGTGAGCCGTGCCAGAAGATCGTGATGTGGCAGCCGTCGACGCGTACGACGGCTCCGTCCTCGTGGACACCCTCGTCCACCCCGGCCCGAACATCACCATCCCGGTCGGGGCGACCCGGGGTGCACGGCATTACCAACAGCATGGTGGCCGGCGCCTGGCCTGGAGCGCCGTCCTTCCCGAGGTCCTGGACGCGGTCGACCGACGGATCGTCCTCGCCTACAACTCCTCGTTTCGACAGGCAGACGACCGTCGGCCACGCCCGCGCGCTCGGCGTCGATCCGGGCCGGCTGCACTCGGTTCAGGCGTGGCAGTGCCTGATGAAGCGTCGCTCGATGTGGCTGGGAACCACCACCCGTCTCCGGCTCGGCGGCCGGCACCGCGCCCTCGGTGACGCGGTCGCGGCCCGCGACCTTCTGCTGTCCCTGCGGGAGCGGCCGCCGCACACCCTGCCCGCGCCGCAGCCTTACCTGAAACTGCCGGGGTGAGCCCTCGGTGCACCACGATGTCCACGAAGACGGCATTCGAAAGGGGCCCATGAACCCGCACCCGCCAGGCACCCACCCGCTGTACGGGTACGAATCCGAGACCCGCACCGCCACGTGCCGAGCCTGCCGCATCTCCGAGCTGGACCTACCGCCGGAGGAAGCCGGCCCCTGGCTTCTCACCGTCGTCACCTCCGCGCCGCCCGGGGAGCGGCCCGAGGAGCGTGCGGCGCGGCTCGCCGTCCCCTTCCTCGCCTACCTCCGGCCCGGCTCCGAGCTCGAGGACGCCCGCGAGATCGCACTGAGCTTCGCCCTGTGGGCCGGGCAGGACCTGGCCGCACTGATGCAGTACGACGCCGAGCGGATCGCCGGCTACACACAGGCGCGCGCGAGCTGACAGGAACGCAGCCGGCCAACCCTCGCCCCTGCCGTATGCGCTTGGGAAATCCGGCCGCGGGAGGCCGGTGCGCCAGTGGATACTGCCGAAGTGGTGAAGGATCTGAAGAGCGCCCTGGTTGCGCTGGAGGCCCATCGGCCCGGCTCTCTGCTCGGGCTGCGCGAGACACAGTGGCTCGACGCGAAGAAGGCTCTGTACCGGCTGACGGAGGACCCCAAGGCGGTCGAGGAACTCACCAAGGCCGTCGCGGCGTTCGCCAACGGGGGCGGCGGGGTCATCGTCGTCGGCATCGCTACCCGACTCGAGCACGACGAAGAGGTCTTGGACCATGTCGTCGGCGTCGACCCGGCTGTGGTGAACGTGGACCAGATCCGCAAACTGATCCGTCAGCGGGTGTCCCCGGCTCCCCGTGGAGTGCGCGTCGGATGGTCGGGGGCGGAGGGCGCCGAGCGGGTGCTGTTCATCGAGATCCCCGCGCAGACCGACCATGCGCTCTTCGCCGTGCCGGCCGCGGTGGGCAAGCCCGGGGCGCCGCGCCCGGACACGGTCGCGGTGCCGATGCGGGACGGAGACAGCACGTACTGGCTGCCCCGGGCCGAGATCGTGCAGCTGTTCTCCGCCGGCGTCCGGGCCTCCGGCGTGCCCACCGCCCAGGCTCTCGCCGACCTCGTACGGCAGGCCGTGTCCGAAGCGGGGCCTGTCAGCGGGCCGCGCGTCGGCCAGGGCCTGCCGGACCGTGAGCGGGAGATGAAGGCGGCCTACGAGGAGCTCGCCGACGCGGGCCTGGGGGAGCCCGCCGGGGAGGCGTGGGCCCAGGGGGCGGCCGCGCTGCAGGATCTGCGGCACGAAGTCGGTGGCGAGCCGGGCTGGGTGCTGTGCCTGGTGCCCGGGCACCCCGCGGTCGTCGTCGCCGAGCCGGTCTGGCAGGCGATCGTCGAAACTGGTCGCCGGGCAGCGGGCGGTCAGGATCCGCTCGCGGCCGTCGGGTTCCCCCTCCCGCCCGCGGGCACGGACGCCCCGTGGGTGATTCCGGCCGACGCCCGACGCGTGGACCTCGACGGCGGCTCGTGGGGTCCGGGGCACCTTACGTGCTCGGGACGTGGCGTATGGCGGTGGCAGCCGGCCCCGCGCTTCAGCCTGGACCGGGGCCGCTCGGCCGAGATCGGGACCGGCGGCCAGACGCCGGCGCTGCGCCTGCGGGCCCCTGGTGAACCTGCCCTGGGCCGAGGCGAGCACGCTGGAGGTCGACAAGTCCCGGCGCACGCAGCTTGAGCAGCTGCTTCCGCACAGTGCTGTGGCCGGCGCGGTGACGCTCCTGTCGCGCCGCCGGGGCGCCGAGCTGCCCGCCGCTCTCTGGGAGCGGCGGCCTTTCGGTAACTCGGGTCGGTCCGCCGGCTACTCGTGCACGATCGCCGGCCCCGACGGCGCCCCAGCCGTGACGGCCTCCGTCGTGCTCGCGCTGCCCACCACGATGGAGTCCACGTGGTTGCCTGCGCGGAAGTCACCGCCCGCAGCGCGGCTCGCACAGCTGTGGCGGACGGCCTCCTCGGCTACGCCCTGCTGATCGCCGAGCGCACGGCCGGGTAGGTCATTTGGGCGACAGGCCCGCTGCGAAGACGTATCCCTGTTCCTGCTGGACTGCACCGTCCGGCTGGCCCAGGGGAACCTGGTCTTCGGCGGCGGTGAGAAGTTCAAGAACATCGAGAAGAAGGTGACGTTCGCGGTCATCGGCGGGACCGGGCAGTACAGCGGAGCCGCAGGCCAGGTCGAAAGCACGCCCACCACCGTCCAAGGACAGAAGGCGGCACTCCTGGACTTCCAGCTGCGCGGCTGAGGCGGCACCCGCTTCCCGAGAAGGCGCGCGCCGTCGGCGGGCCGGCCGCGTGGTGTCTTCACGGCTGCGTCAGGGCGTACCTTGCGGCAGTCGGGCGGCCAGGAGGAGTTCGGCCGTCGCCTTGGCCGTCAGGGCACTGTTCGGTGATCCGTCGAGGTGAGCGGCCGAGATGGCACCGTCGCACAGCTGGACCAGAGCGGCGGCCAGTTCGCCGTCCTCGCCCGCGCCGAGCGGCTGCAGGAGGCGGCTGAACAGAGCCGGCAGCCAGGCGCGGTCGTAGGCGATGACGGCCCGGATGCCCTCGTGATGGGGGTATTCGGCGGCGGCGTTGGTGAAGGGGCAGCCGCGGAAGCCGGGCTGGGAGATGGCCTCGTGGAAGACGTCGAAGACGGCCAGGATGCGGCCGGTCGGCTGCCGGGACCGTACGCCGACCTCTCGCACCACATGCTCGCGCCAGGTATCGGTGCGGCCCCGGAGGTATGCCTCCACCAAGTCTTCCTTAGTGCGGAAGTGGACGTACATCGATGACTTCGCGACGCGGCTCTCGGCGATGACGCGGTCGATGCCGACCGCGCGAATGCCCTCGGCGTAGAACAGCTCGTCCGCTGTGGCGAGCAGCCGTTCGCGTACGGACGGAACTCCTGACTTGTGGCCCATGGCAACACTATCGAACGAACAGATCTGTTTGACAAGGCAGATGGGCGCTCCTACTTTGATCAAACCGAACAGACAGATCTGTTCGATTCGACTTCAAGGAGCCTTGATGTCCCGCGTGCACCTCATCGACCCGGCCACCGCGACCGGCGCCGCAGCCGAGCAACTCGAAGCGACGCAGCGAACGTTGGGCGTCACTCCCAACATGGCGAGGGCGATGGCCAACAGCCCGGCAGCCCTCAAGGGCTTCCTCGGCCTGTTCGGCGCCCTGAAGGAGGGCGTCCTCTCAGCCGGCATACAGGAGCGGATCGCTCTCGCCGTCTCCGAGCTCAACGGCTGCAGCTACTGCCTGTCGGCCCACACCATGGTGTCCCGGAACGTCGCCAAGCTCTCCGACGAGGAGATCGAGGCCGCCCGGAGAGGAACGAGCGCCGACCCGAGGGCCGCGGCCGTGCTGCGGCTTGCGGTCGCGATCACTGAGAGCCGAGGTCGGATAGGCGACGACGCGTTCGCCGCTGCCCGCGACGCCGACCTGACCGACGAGGAGATCGTCGAGACGATCGCCAACACGGTCCGCAACATCTTCACCAACTACGTCAACGAATCGCTCGACGTGGACGTCGAGTGGCCGCTCGTCACTCCGTTCAGTGCTGCCACCACCGCCATTTGATCCGAACCAGCGGGGCCCGCTTCTTCCGAAGCGGGCCCCGCACCGATCTCCGTACAAACGTGTTGGACGCCGGTCGGTGCTGTCGGGCACGGTCGGTGGCGGTCATGCGGCCTGGAGGGCGGCCGCTCCGAAGGACACGTTGAAACGGTCGCACCAGATCGTGATGCTGGTGTAGTCGGCGAGGTTCACGTCGGCCGGGACCTCGTAATTCTGGTCGCCCCTGTTGCCCTTGAGCTTGCCCAGGCTGACGTACTTGCCGTCGTCGAAGACGTCCCAGCCCTCCTTGCCCTCCTTCACGGGGGCATCGGTGAGCCATACGCGCAGGTCCGGGCCGTTGCTGGTGTCGAGGTTCTCGAAGCGGAGCGTGCGGGAGCCGTCGGGGAGACGGATCAGCTTCACCGTGCCCGTAGTGCTGTGCTCGTGGCTGATCAGGGCGCCCTGGGCAAGGGTCTGCGGCCCGGAGGGTGAAGGCGGGGCGGTCGTGCCGGCTGCGGTCGACGAGGAGGCGGGCCCCGGGGCTGCGGAGGCGGTCGGCAGGGCCTCGTTCACCGTCTCGTTCTGCCAGAGCTTCCACGGCTGAAACGCGTACAGCCCGGCACCCAGCACCAGCGTCGCCACGATCAGCACACCGACAAGCAGCCGACCACGTCGACGCGTCCCTGTCCTCGCCACTTCCCTGCCTTTCCCTCGTAGGTTCTTCCCACCGTGATTCAACGCGGCGAGGGACCCCGGCGCCAGACCGCCCTGATGACGAAAGGCTTACGTTCGCAACGCTGCCCTCGCGCGGCGAACGACCGCCGGCGGCCGACCGATCCGGGCTACCGCCCGGTACATGACCGGGCTCACATGCCGCCCTTCCGGGCTGCCCTACCGTCAGCCGTGGAAGGCACGCACCAGCCGACGAGAGGATGTGCGCCATGGCCGACGCAGTGCAGGTATCCCCCAGGACCGCCGTCATCCCGGTGCACGCCGTCTGGGGCGCCGCGGCCGGTCTGGTCGGCGGGATCGGGTTCGGCATCTGGATGTCGGTGTCGAGGCCGATGATGGACACCGCGATGATCACCATGGTCGCCGGGCTCCTCGGCTCGACGAACGCCTTCGCCGGCTGGCTGATCCACCTGTCGATCGCACTCTTCGCCGGCATCACCTTCGGCGCCCTGCTCGGACAGTGGGCCCGGAAGCCGACTCCGGCCGTCGTCCTCGGCCTGGCCTACGGCGCCGCCTGGTGGGCCGTGGGCGCCCTGTGGATCATGCCCGCCAACATGGGCATGCCCGTCTTCGACTGGAACGACGTCAGCAGTTCCAGCCTCGGCGGCCACCTGGTCTTCGGGCTGCTCGCTGGACTGACATTTGCCACGATCGCCTGGATGACGGCCGAGCGGACGGGCCCGGCCCGAGGATGACAGCGCCGCCCCCGCCCCCCGCGCCCGGCACGCCGCCGCCGTCCGGTGGACCGTATCCCGGCACCCCTGACGGCTACTGTCTGGCAGACGGCGGTGAGGCGCTGGCTCGCCCGGCGTGGGGGCGGCGCCCCCGCCCTGGGCGCCGGGCCGACGCGAGGAGATACGCCACATGACCCACGACCGGTGACGACGCCAACAGCACGTGGTGCATCTCCGAGGTCGACATCTTCCGCGACCTCAGCGAGCAGGAGATGGATGCCATCGCCGCCGCCGCTCCCATGAAGACCTACAGCGCGGGCGAGCTCCTTTACGCGCCCGCTCAGCCGTCCGAGGTGCTGTTCATCCTCAAGAAGGGCCGCGTCCGCATTTTCCGGGTCTCCGCCGAAGGCCGCGCCCTGACCACGGCGATCATCACTCCCGGCACGGTCTTCGGCGAGATGGTGCTGCTCGGGCAACGCACGACAACTTCGCCGAGGCCCTCGACGACGTCACCGTCTGCGTGATGAGCCGCGCCGACGTCCACCGCTTCCTGCTCTCCGACGCGCGGATCGCCGCCCGCATCACCGAAATCCTCGGCCGCCACCTCACCGACCTCGAACAGCGCCTCTCCGGCAGCGTCTTCAAAACCGTCCCGCGGCGGATCGCCACAACCCTGATGACACTCGCCACCGAGACCCGGCCCCACGTGCTCGGTGGCCGCGGCCCGCAGATCGCGCTCACCCACCAGCAGATCGCCGCCCTCGCCGGCACCTCCCGGGAGACCACCACCAAGGTCCTGCACGACCTGGCCGACCAGGAGCTGATCCGCCTCGCCCGAGGCCACATCACCGTCCTCGACACCGAGCGGCTCAAGGACCAGGCCGGCTGACATCACCGCACCTCAGGGGTCAGCCCTCCCCCAGCAGGCCGCCGAAGTTCTGCGCCCCGAGATGCTCGGCCCGCGCATGACCGACCACCTCACCCAGCACGTCCGGGTGCCCCTCGGCCCACCGGCGAGCGGAAGCCTCATCGGTGAAGAAGTTCAGCACGTCGCAGCAGACCGCCGCGGCAGACCCCGTACAGCTGCGGCGGCCCACGAAGACCAGCGCGCTGTCCGGCTCCCACACCATCCGACCGCCCGTCGCGGTGACGGTGACCGGCTCCGTGGACACTGGGTCGCGCGAGGAGATCACCGCATCTGCGTCCAGCATCGCCGGGATACCCAGCGCGTCGATCGCGCACATGGACCACACCTCGGCGCCGCCGGCGATGCTCACCCGGTGACCGGTGGGCACTGCGGAGAACGGATAGGCCGCCTGGATACGGCCCTCCCCGTGCAGCGTCAGGAAGTCCTCGGCGGCCAGCCCGGCCAGCGCCTCGCCGGCAGTTCGGCCGAACCGGGACGCGACCGGCTCCAGCACCGCCGCCCCTGGCGCCCTGCCGGTGGCGGCGAAGTGCCGCAGCACCTGTTGCTGCACGGCTCGCAGCCCGCGTTCAGCCGGAGCGAGCCGCCCGCGTCCGCCCCGCCCAACCGGATCCGGGTAAACCACCCCCCTGTCGCGGACAGCCCGGCGGCCTCCAGTGCACGGCGCAGGTCCGCCACACTCGGCGCGCCTTGGATCCGACCGTCCGCGCCGCGGTAAAGGCGGCAGGACACACTCGGCACCCTCCCCGGCTCGCCGAACGAGTCAACTCCGTCGAGCAGGACCGTGGGCGACCCGGTCATCCCCCACCGCTCCGCCTGCCCCGGGTCGCCGACCTCGACCAGGTCCAGCGGCACCGCCCGGCCGGCGAGCGCCGCGCCGATCCGCTCCCGTACCACCGAGGCGTTCGGGCACTCCGGGACCGCCAGCACCGTGATACGCATGAAGCCGTCCTTCCGGCTCGGATCTCCTACCGCCGACCGTAGACCTTCCAGCGCACTGGAAGGTCAAGCGCTAGGGCAAGGCATGTCACGCGACACTCGCAGGCGCGTCCGCCGCCGCACGGCGGCGCTGCTCCCCGATCCGGCCTTCTTCCTGGGCGGCGGCATCGCGCCGTCGGCTTCCGCCGCCACCGCGGCCCCCTGCCCTGTGAGGAAAGGACGGGGGCTACCACTGCGACCTCGACAACATCAGCAAGCCTGGTGTCGGCCCACCTCGACCCGACGCTCAAGCTGACGTGCTCCACTCCGCCGAAGCAGCTCGTCCATGGACCACGTCGTCCGGATCCACACCGAGATGATCACCGGCCTACGGCGCGTCGGACCCACACGCGCCGAGTAAGAGGTCCGGTCTCTCGACTACGCTGACAGCAGCGTTGGGCCCGCGTCCGGATCCGGGATGAAGGCCCCTGACCTCTTCGAGGCGCCTGGAGGAAGCCGTGACCGCCGAACTCCCCGACTGGATGATCCCGCCCAGGATCAGCGGCTGGGAAGCCGATGACCTCGACCGCCTCGACCAGGCACCGCGGCACACCGAACTCATCGACGGAGCCCTGATCTTCATGATGTCGCCGCAGCGGTCCTGGCACGCCCGGCTGGTGGAGAACCTGACCTTCGCCCTGCGCCAGGCCGCCCCCGACGGGTTCGACGCCGAGCGTGAGATGACCGTCCGTCTCGACAAGAAGAGCCGCCCCGAGCCCGACATCCTGCTCACTACCGCTTCCTATGACCCCGACCGGACCTGGTACGCGCCCGAGGACGTCGCCCTGGTCATCGAGGTCGTCTCGGAGGAGTCGGCGGACCGTGACCGGTCCCTGAAGCCCTTCAAGTACGCACAGGCCAGGATCCCCCACTTCTGGCGCGTCGAGGACGAGACCGGCGCCCCCACCGTCCACACCTACGAACTCGACGTCATGACCAGCACCTACGTGGCCACGGGCATCCACCGCAACCGGTTGAAGGTCTCCGTCCCCATCCCCCTCGACATCGACCTCTACAGCCTCGTGCCCTGACTCTCGGCCGGACGCCGGGGCACGGTTGCACGAGCTGCGAGCCGCCTCACGACCCCGCAAGGACGAAGGCGAACCGTTCACGGGGCTCGTAGTGGCCGGTGACGTCGCCGACCAGGTTGTCGGCGGTCGAGTCGAGGCGGGCGGCGGGGGTGAAGTCGACGTGGTCGAGGCGGTTTCCAGACGATGTCCGGGCTGCTCGCAGCCGCTTGTTGTAGCTGGACTGGTCGGGTACGTAGGGGAACATGCCTCGGAAGTCCGCCGCGACACGGCGCAGCCAGCGCCGCTCGGAGGTGTAGCCGAGCAGCGCCGACATTACGGCGAGGGTGCGCAGTTCGGAGTCACTGAGCGTGGGTGCGATGGCGACCGCCCGGCGCCACGGGGCAAGTTCCGGCGAAGCCTGCAACGTGTCGTCGATCCGGACATAGAGTGCCGTTGCCAGGGCGTTCAGGTCGTTCGTCACAGACTGACCGTGGACGCCCTCGCCCCACGTCCGCAGGCGCACCGGATCAGCTGACCGGCTGAGCCTGGGGATGGGGATGGGCCTCGTGCCAGGCGTCCCAGATGTCGCTGCGGAGTCGGCCTCGCGGTGGCACGTCCATCCCCTGGTCCTTGGCCCACCGCCGCACCTCGGCCACCGGCGGTGTCGGCGCGGATTGTGAGGGCTCCGGTCGGTGGCGCGCGGGGACAACGGGCTGGGCAGGCGGCTGGAGCGGGGTCTCGGGGGTCGTGGCGGTGAATCCGCGGCGTTCGAGGATGCGGCGACGCTTGTGGTGCATGCGTTCCAGCCAGGGCACGTCCGCGTCGAGGTAGTCGTGGGCCTCGACGTGGGACTTCTTCGTCTCGGTGTTGCGCATGATCCGGCCGACCTGCTGAATCACCCGTCCCTTGAAGGAGACCGGGCTGGTGAGGAACAGGGTATCGAGCCTGGGGACGTCGAATCCTTCGCCGGCCAGCTTGTCGATGGCCAGCAGCACCGGCGGGGTGGTCGTTTCATCGGCCAGGCGGGTGCGGACCCGGGCTCGCTCGGCCGGCGGCATACCGCCGTGCAGGAGCAGCGGTTCGATGCCGTGCGCGGCAAGGGACGTGGCGAGTTGGTGGAGGTGTTCGACTCGGTTGCTCAGGGCCAGGCTGCACCGTCCGCGCCGAGAGGCGTCGGCGATGTCGGCGGCGATCTGGGTGTTGCGGTCGCAGTTCGCGGCGAGTTCGCTGTAGATCGCCTGGAAGGAGGCACCGTCGTTGCCCGGCTCGTCGGTGGTGAACGAGGTGGGGTGGACGATGAGGTGCTTGGCGAAGGCGCTGGCGTCGGCGATCTCGTGTCGGATGGGTCCGCACTGCATGGTGATCAGCGGATCCATCTGGTCCGCCCGGTAGGGGGTGGCCGACAGGCCGATCCATCGAGGGGCGCGGGCTTTGCGGATCGCGGCCTCGGCTCCCTGGGCGCCCACGGCATGGCACTCGTCGACGACCACCAGGCCGTAGCCGTCCAGCAGGCCGTCGGGGGCGTCGCGGTGGCTGAGTGTCTGCAGCATGATCAGGTCGACCACGTGGCTGCGGCGGTCCTTGCCCGCGCCCAAGGAACCGACGCGTCCCTCGCCGAGATCGAGGAACGTGGCCAGACGGTCCTGCCACTGGGACAGCAGCTCGGAGCGGTTGACGATGATCGCGGTGGGCGTCTTGTGGTGGGCGATCAGCGCGCAGGCCATCACGGTCTTGCCCGAGCCCGGCGGCGCCACGACCACTCCGCTGGTGTGACCCTTGACCGCGTCGACCGCGCGGGCTTGCACTTCGGTCAGCTCGCCGGTGAAGAATGCGCTGATCAGCTCGGCGTCCGCAAGTTCGCTGGTGACCGTGAGTGTGCCGCCGGCGGCGGCGATGAGCTGGGCCGCTTCGTCGCGCAGCCCGCGCGGCAGCCTCAGCCAGTCCGGGTCGGTGGCGTCGAAAGAGCAGACCAGGCGCGGGGTGTCCCAGGTGGAGTACCGCTGGCTCTGGCGTCGGTAGAACTCCGGGTTGTGGAACGACGCCGTGTGCTTGAGCGCGGCAAGCAAGGCGGCCGGCAGGCCCTTGGTGGAGATCGCGAGCATCGCCGACAAGCGCGCCTCGACGACCTCGGGGGCCTTGCCCAGCGCGCGCCGCCGGGGCTTGGGCGGCAGGACCGGCGCGGTCGCCGATGGGCCCGCCTTGACCTCGCCGAGCTTGTCGACGAGCGCCTCGACCTGGGCCGGGGAGAGCCGCTCGGCCTGGGACAGGTGCGCGAACTGGTCGGGGTACGGCTCCCAGGTGTGCGGGTCGCGGAACACCGTGGTGCCCTTGAGGCGGGAGGCCCCCTGCAGCGGGAGCGCGATCAGGTTGCCGAACCGGGCGCTACCCTTGGCGTTCGTCGGCAGCAGGTCTTGGGCGGGGAAGAGCCGGTCGTAGCTGGACAACGTCATCTGCCCGCGGACGTCGATCGCCCGGCGCAGCAGCGCCATCCCCAGCGTGCGGGCGGTGACCGCGGCGACGGGGTCGGTGAAGAAGGTCCACACGTGCGCGCCCGCCCCGGAGCGGGAGACCTCCACCAGGGCGGGGACACCGGCGTCGTGACAGGCGGAGGCGTAGGCGGCCGCATCGCCGCGCCAGTCGCTGTCGTCCTTGCCGTCGAAGTCGACCGCCAGAAGCCGGCAGGTGTCATCAGCCAGCAGCGGGTACATCCCCAGGTGGGTCTCCCGGGCGCCGGGCTCGGGGCGGGAGAGGTGGTTGTAGACGGCCCGGTCCGTCAGCGGCCAGAACACCCGCTCGGCATCGGCCTTGTTCTTGGCGAACGGGTTGTCCTCGGCGGGGCTCCAGCCCGTCCGGCCCGACTTCGCGCTCACCCACCGGGTGGCGTAGACGTCCTCGCGGCCGGCGAACAGCGCCCGGAACAGGGCGATCTTCGCCTGCGTCCCGGAGGACGCGTCCGCGTACGGCAGCCCGTGGCCGCCTTCCGTGATGATGACCGGTGGGGGAGGCTCGGGGACCGGAGCCAGCGCCCGTGGCGCGTCGGGTGCGGGAACTCCCAGCCGGGTGCGCAGACGCCGATTCTCGGCTCGCACCTCGGCGAGCTCCGCGCGTAGTTCGGCGTTCTCTTCGAGCGCCACATCGAGGCGGATGCGCAGTTCGGCCAGGTCGTTACAGTCGTACCATTCCTCCACCCCTCCATGATCCGGATTCGCGTCCGTGGAGAGGCCGTTTTCGCGTAGATTCCCACGGGGTGATCGAGCCGATGGCCTACCCGTCCGGCGCCGGTCCGCCGGCCGCCCAGGCTTGCGCGGCCGCGAGGTACCGGCAGGTGGCGATGCGCGGCCAGCCGGGACGCGGCGGCATCCGCGTCCCGGGTGCGGACTGCCGGTTCCAGGCGTGCGAACCGCGGGGCTTGTCTGTCCCCTTTCAGCCGCGTGGCCGGGGCCATTTCTCCCGCAGCCACGCCAGGTCGGTCTCGGCGCGGACGCGGGGGAACCTCACTGCGCCCGGCCACCGCCCTCCAGGTCGTCATCGCCCTCAGACACCTCACCCGCCCCCAGAAGGCAGCCGTACGCTGCTGCGGAGCGTGACCGCCGCCCTCGAGAACTGGGCCGTGTCCTGTCAGCTCCTGCGGGTGTTGAAGGGGGGCGGCGCGTGCACGGGTCCTTCAAACCCCCACGGCACTCGTGCAGGCCGACGGCCCCGCGTACCACGGCCGGCCCCCGGGGCCGCAGCACGTCCCGACGCCCGATCCCCTCCGGGCCCGTCCGACGAGGACGCCGACCGTTCAGGCCGGCGCCCTCGCCGTGCTGTTCACCTTCGCTACCAGCCCGTCGACGCCGTCCGAGTCCCCTGCCTGGACTCGGTCCCACAACTCCTCCGCCACCCTCCACGACCACATGTGACACCCGGCCAGACGCACTCCGGCAGACTGGGCCAGGACGGGTGCGGAGCAGGGGCCGCGACCTCAAGCAGGCGGGCCACCCTGCGGAGCCTCACCTGCCACACAGGCATGGGGCCGGGGGCCGCGTGCGGAGGTGCCTCGGCCGTGCCGGCCGCTTGTTTGCCGAGGCGTTCAGGAGGCGAGCTTGTGGTCTTCCCGGGCTTGCCGGACGGCTTCGGCTCGGGTGGTGAAGAGGGGCGGGGCGCAGCCCGCGGCGTTCGCCGTCATCGGCCGTCGGGCCTCGGGCGAGTCGGCGGCCACCGCCAGCGTGATCCCTGAGGCCCGGCACAGGCGGTGGATGCGTGCCACCAGACTCACCACGACCGGCGTCACCGCGCCCGGCAGGATTTCAACCACGACGTGGCGGACGGGGTGGCCGCTGATCAGGTCCTCGGCTTGAACGGCTGCCGCCGCCCGGTCGCCGACACTGATCCCGGACGGGCAGCAGATGACCAGCACGTCCTGGTCGAAAATGTGAGCAAGCATCACGTTTCCCTTCCGCGGCATGTCGAGAACGCCGCACCGCCCTTTCTGCCCATGCCCTTCCTGCCGGCCGACTGAACCAGCGGAGGGAAGGATGGCGATATCACGTGTGGATGCGGCTGTTGATGCCGTCGTGACTGTCGGCCTGCTCGTCGTCGAACCAGTAGTCGCCGGCGGCCAGGTAGCGGAAGGAGTGCGCGCTCTTGCCGGGCAGCGTCACCGTCACCGCGCGCATGCCGTCGCCGCGGGCCTGGAGGGTGTGGGTGCCGGGCTGCCAGTTGTTGAAGTCGCCGACCACGCTGACGGGCCCGGGCGGGGTGTCGGCGGGCAGGACGAAGGTGACCTCGGTGCGTTCCTTGCGGGCTCTGCGTTCCAGCACGGCGGGAGACTCCTGTCGGCGAACCAGCGATGAGTGCGGCCCATCCTGTCTCCCACGGCGCGGCTTCCGGTCCGACGCGCCTCGCTTTCGGGGAGGGACGTCACCCATACGCCCGTCTCTGACTATGGTACGCGCGCACCATGTGCAGTCTTGTGTCATTTTGTGACCGAGTCATTCCTGTACCCGAGGAGTCGTCGATATGGGTGGCATGCAGGACAAGCACCGTCCGCCGGGCAAGAGCCGGGAGGAGCGTGAGCGCCGCCAGCCCAGCCAGGACCCCGTGCACCCCGAGAGCGGCCGCTCCTCCGCGGGAAAGAGCCCTGAAGAGATGCGCCGGCGCCGCGAGAACGGCATGACGGACGACGAGGACGACCTGCGGGACGACGAATTCTGACCGGACAGCCCGCCCGAGGACGCAGGGCCCTGCCGGCCCCGAGGACACACTCCCGGCCGGGCCCTGCCACACCCCGATCCCCGCGCGGCACGACATCGCTCACCCCGCCTCTTTGAGCGGCTGGAAGCAGTTGTTCCCGCCCGCAACCGGGCCACGGCCGTAGAGTCGCCGTCATGAGCGTGCCGACGAAGCGAGCCGCCCTCCTCGTGCGCGGTGACGTGATCGGTTACGAGGGGCAGTGGCGCCGGGTTCGAGTGTGCACGAGGGAATCCACCGCGCTTGGAGGGCCTTCGGTGATCGTGGCATGGGAAGGGCGGCTTCGCGCGGTTCCCGGCCGACGACATGCTGCTTCTCGGTCGCCCCCGGCCCTTCTGAACCCCGCCAGACCAGAGGCACGGGCTTGGGGTGGCCGGCATGTCCGCCCCGTCTGCGGAAGGGCACCGACCGTTGCGCAGGGCATACCCTTCGGCCCGCCGTCACCCCGCCGGCGGCGGCGAGGACGCCGATACGCATACCTCCAGGCTAGCCCCTTGACCTTCCACCGCGCTGGAAGGTCTACCGTTCACAACGGAACCTCCTTAGGAAAGGGGTCCGCCATGAACCGGACGGAGACGAGGACGCACGTTACGGTCCTGACGGTGCCCGACTGCCCGAGCCTGTCGCTGCTGCGCGAGCGGCTCTCCGAGGCACTCGAACGCCGGCACGTGGTGCTGGAGTGGATCGAGGTGCCGGACGCGGAGTCGGCCGCGCGGCAGAAGATGTCGGGCTCCCCGACCCTCCTACTCGATGGCGTCGACCCGTTCGCGCACGACGGCACGGGGCCGAGTCTGTCCTGCCGGCTCTACCGCCACGCGGACGGAACCACCGACGGAGCGCCCACCCTCGCCGAACTGCGCCGTGTCCTGGCCGGGGCCGGCATGCCGTAGCCGCCGGACCAGTGTGATGCCGACAGCGTCCATGACGTTGTGCAGTGGTCGGTCGGCGGGGCGGTCATGTCGGGTTCGTGAGGGTGTCGAGCTGGGCGGCGAGATCAGGGTGGGCGGCCGTCAGGTGGGGACGGGCGGCGGCCAAGGGCGCCAGGAGAGCGGCGGCATCGTCGTGGGCGAGGGCCGCGTGGAGCCGGTCGACGGCGGTGCGGGCGGCGAGAGGGAGGTCGGCGAGGGCTGTGATCTGGCCGGCGAGGCGCCGCAGGTCGGCCGCGTTGCGGCGGGCCAGGCCGGCGGCCATGCGGTCGGCGGCGCGGCGTTCGCGCGTGGCCGTCACGCGCTGCTCACCGGTGGTCCCCGCAGGGCCGGGACGGCCCCGCAGGTAACGGCGCTCGGCGGCGTGCCGACTGGCGACACCGAGAGGAGCCGCGAGGTCGGCCCAGCTGGCCCCCGCATCGCGGGCGGTCTCGATCAGGCCGGTCTCCCATCCGACGAGCTGCTCACGCACCTGCCGCAGCAGCATCAGCGAGGCCAGCGCCTGCTCCGGGCCCGGGCCCGGGCCCGGGCCCGGGCCAGAACCGTGGAGGTCGGGGTCCCCGTGCTGGGCGGTTCGCAGGGCGTCGTCTATAGCGGCCAGGGCCGCCGCGGCGGCGAGGAACGAGGCCGGGCTGTGGGCGTCGGCGTGAGTCGTGGAGGGCGGGTCGGCTGTGGTCACGAGCACCTCCTGAAAGCTGTCATCGAGTCATTGACATCATGTTTGTCATCCATTGGATGACATGTTGCAACGGTGTCAGTGCAGCGCATTGGCAGCAACCGTCTGGACCTGTTGGGGGTGTTTCACGATGTTGATGCGCACTGACCCTTTCCGTGAGCTGGACCGTCTGGCGCAGCAGCTGATGGGCCCGGGTACCTGGTCCAAGCCGTCGTCGATGCCGATGGATGCCTACCGCGAGGGCGACGAGTACGTGGTGGCCTTCGACCTGCCCGGTGTGACCGCGGACGCGATCGACATCGACGTCGAGCGGAACATGCTGACCGTCAAGGCCGAGCGGCGACCGGTGGCGAAGGCCGACGACGTGCAGATGGAGCTGTCCGAGCGGCCGCTGGGGGTCTTCTCCCGCCAGATCGTGCTCGCCGACACCCTCGACACCGAGCATATCCAGGTCGACTACGACGCCGGGGTCCTCACCCTGCGTATCCCGATCGCCGAGCGCGCCAAGCCCCGAAAGATCTCCATCGGCGTCGGCTCCGGCCGCAAGGAGATCTCCGGCTGACATCCTCCGACCGGAGACGGTGCGGAGGACGGGGCTCCTGATCTCCCCCTCACCCCCGCCCTCCGCACCTCCGCGAGCAGTCCCACGAGGTAGGGGTGGCCGAGATGACTCTGCGACGCGAAGCGTTCCTCGACCGCGTGAAGGAACGCGGCGAATACGGCACTGCGGCCGAAGCCGAGCGTGCGGCCCGCGTGGTTCTCGCCCTGCTCGGCGCACACCTCGTCGGTGACATCCGCGCCCAGCTCGCCACACGCCTGCCCGAAGAGTTCGCCCTGATCCTGCTCAACCCGCTGCAGAGCGCCGAGCCGCTGTCCCCGGAGAGGTTCGTCCGCGCGGCCGCCGCGTGGATCGAGGGCGCAACCGAGCAGACCGCGACCTGGGACGTCAGCGCCGTGCTGTCCACCGTCGCCGACGCCGCCGGCGAGGACCTGCTCGGGCAGATCCTGCTCCAGCTCCCCGTCGGCTACGACCTGCTCTTCGGCCGCCCACGGCCCACCTGACTCATCCACGCCCGGCGCCCGAAGCGCCGGGCATCACCTGAGCCCCGGGCGTACCATCCGGCGCCATCGGGCCGCTGACAAAGGCATCCAGACGTGATCACCGACGTGCGCGTACCGCTCGAGCCCCCGCAGCCGTACGGGGCGGCGTACGAGCAGATGCTGGGAAGGTCCGCTACGAGGGTGCCTACCCCACCCGCGAGCGGGCCGACGAAGCCGTCCGCCTCGTCCTCGCGGGACTGGGGCGGCAGATGACCGGCGACGAACGCGTCGATCTGGCCGCCTGCCTGCCCCTGGAGGCCGCACGCGTCCTGACCGCGCAGATCCCCGATACCCAACCGCTGACCGGCTGGGCCTTCGTCAAGGACCTCGCCACCCGTACCGGCGCGAGTCTGGCCACCACCGGCTGGGACACCGGCTCCGTCTTCGCGACCGTCACCGCCTACGCCGGACCCGACCTGATCACCCGCATCCTGGCCCAGCTCCCCACCGGCTACACCCTGCTGTTCGGCCGCGCCGAACTCCATCCGGCCGCATAGAGCAGGCCCGTGTCCTGTCGGCGCCGGGGAGCGTTAGACAGCGCGACGCGTGCACGGGTCGGCCAAGACCCACGGGACTCGTGCCGTCCGCGGTCCCTGGTACCGCGCCCGGAGCCAGGGACCGCAGCACGTTAGGCCTCTCCGGGCCCCGCGACGGCGAAGGTCCCGCCCCCTGCGGCCTTCGCCGCCGCATTCACCCTCCGGGCCAGGGGAGGCGGCGCACCAGCATGGTCCACTCCTCATCGCGCTGTCCGGGGACAAGCCGTCCGGCGGTTCGCCACTGGTGCGAGAGCTCGGTGAAGATCGGCTCCCCGTCGGGCCGGTGAACCGTTTCGTCCCCGCCGTGCGGTACGCCGACGGCACGTGCCGGGCGCATCGTCGTGGTCGTCATACCAGGTTCAACGCGTCGCAGTTCGGACGGGTTACCCGCCTCGGACGGCTTCCCCCAGCGCCGTGCATGCGGCGTCGGAGTCCAGGAGGAGGGCGAACTCTGCGAATCCGATCCGCCGGACGCCCTCGTCGGCCGGATTCCCGCCTTCGCCGGCGCGGGTGCGGGCGAGGTGGGCGGCGCCCAGAGCCAGGATGCGCTCCCGTTCCCCCGCTGTCCAGGTCCGTGTCGGCAAGTGCGGTCAGGACCCGCCGCCACAATGCGTCTGGTCGGTAATGACCCGGCCCCCTCGCTCTGGTGCAGCGCGGCGAAGACTCGCTCCGCGTAGTCCTCGCAGGCCGACACGCACTAACCCAGCCGCTCGGCCGCCCGGGCGGCATCCGGCGCACCGAACACGTCCCGCGCCGTCAGGTCCCGGTGCCAGCGCCGCAGCCGCTCCAGGCTCTGTTCCTCCTCCTCCAGTTCGGCCAGCGTGAACTTGGCGGTACGGATCTCCTTGGCGATCTCCTGCTCGAACTTGTCGCAGTCCGCTAGGAATTCGGCCCAGTCCTCTGATCGTGCCGCGGTGAACATCGCCTCGAAGCGGGCCGCGTCCTCGGGGGAGCGTCCGGACGCCTGAAGGGTGACGGTCTGCCCCTGGGCACGCTCGGCCAGCTCCACCGCACGCCGGGTCCCGTCGGCGAAGACCGGTACGTCCGGCACCGCCCAGATGCCCTGGCCCAACGAGAGCGCGCCGATCTTCCGCAGCTCGCGCCACACCGCCACCCGGTGCCTTGTCGGCTCGGTCGGCAGCTTGATCACGAGCACCAGCCACCGGACCCTCGCATTACTGTTCGCCACGCACAGGAATGTAGCAACCGTTACAGTTACGCCTGTATCGGCTGACGCGGGGGCGACCCGCCTCGGGTTGGGGGTGAGCGATGACCCGACGATCGTTTTCTGTGGATGACATGCGTCGGCGACGTTGAAGATCTTTGCCATGCCGATGATCAGCGCGGAGGTGGCGCGATGTGGGTTCAGGCCCGCAGGGTGCGTCGCAGTCGGCGTCCGAGGACCTCGACGGACATGCTGACCAGCAACGATGCCAGCAGGATGCTGGTGACTACGGGGAAGTCGAAGGCTGCGAGGCGTTCGCTGAGCAGTCGGCCCAGACCCGCGGCGCCGACTACGCCGACGATGGCGGTGTCGCGTACGCAGATTTCGAACCGGTAGAGGGTGTAGGTGATCAGGTGGTTCGCGGAGGGCGGTGCCATGGCCACCGCGGCGGCTGCCGCTCGGGGTACGCCGGTGTTGCGCAGGGACTCGCGGGGGCGCAGGTCCATTGTTTCCCAGGCTTCGGCGACGAGCCGGCCGAGGATGCCGCCGGTGTAGAGCCCGAGCGCCAGGGCGCCGGGCAGGATGCCGGGGAAGAGGGCGAGGAGCGCGATGATGGCCCACACGGTTGGGGGGATCGACCGCAGCGCCAGGAGCAGCGACTGGGCCGCCCACCAGAGGGCCTGCCGGCCCCCGGCCGCCGGGCCGCGGCGGTCGGCGCGTGGGCGGCTGGCCCAGGGGCCGACGACCATGGTGATCAGGACCGCGATCACCATGGCGAGGAGGGCCATGGCCACGGAGTCGAGTGCGGCGCCGGCCAGAACCTGCCAGCCGCCCTCCGGGAGTGTGGGAGGCCACAGGTCGGACAGGAGCCGGGCGCCGAGGTCGTGGGTGCGGTCCGAGGTGAGTCCGGCCGGTGAGAGGCCGGTCCACCACCAGGCGAGGGCGGTCGCGGGGATCACCAGGATCAGAGACCAGCGGGTCGTGCGCGACAGGCCGCGTGGTGAGCGGTCCTCGTCGTGGGAGCGCTCGTGTCCGACCGACCAGTCGGCGCAGGTCACCACCGCGACGTCGGAGCGGACTCGGTTGCTCCACAGTTCGATCAGCCCTGCGAGGGCGAGCAGGGCCGCGATGAGTGTCCAGACCTCGTCCCAGTTGCGTGATTGCAGGCTGACCGTGAGTTCGAATCCCAGGCCTCCGACACCCGCGAACCCGAGCACGACGGTGGAGCGCAGCGCGCACTCGAAACGGTAGAAGGAGTAGGACAGCAGCAGCGGCGCTGTCCCTGGAAGAAGGGTGTAGGCGAGAGCGGAGCCCCGTTTGGCGCCGGCGGCGCGCAGGGCTCGCAGCGGACCGTCGGGCACGCTGTCGAAGGTCTCTGCGAAGACCTGGGCGCTCTGCGCGCCGAACGGCAGGGCGAGTGCGAGGACGGCGACGAGCGGGTTGAGGCCGAGCACGCTGACGAACAGCAGTGCCCATACCAGCTCGTGGACCGAGCGGATGGCCACCAGCGCACCGCGCAGGACAAGGCGCCCGGCACGTACCGGCCAGGGCGGCGAGCTGCTCCACGCCACGTTGCAGAGGATGAGTCCGCCGGTCAGGCCGAGCATCAGCGCGCCCGCCGTCCCGAGCAGGGCCAGGGCGAGCGTCATTGCCGTCGCCTTGAGTACTACCGCGAGGAAGTCGGGGGCGAGGGAGGGATGCAGCGCACTGGCCGCGATGTCGTCGAGCAGGGCCAGACCGCCCTGGTTGACGAGCTCGCCGCCCGGGGGCAGGGCGTGCCGGGCCGCCCAGGCCAGCAGCGCGGTCACCGCCGTCAGGGCCGCGAGTCTGTGGAGCTGTACCCGTCGTCCGCTCGCGGGCTTGCGCCCCGGCACGGGGGCGGGCGGTGGCGGTGGCGGGGTGTCCAGCCGGAGTGTCATACGAGCGCGTAGAGATCGTGCAGGTCGGCGTCGCTGGTGTCGGCGGCGGGGCGGTCGAGGACGATTCGGCCGTGGCGCAGGCCCACGACGCGGGTGCAGTGCTCGCGTGCGAGGGCCGGCTGGTGCAGGCTGACCACGAGTGTTCTCGCGCTCGGAAGGGTCGAGGTGGCGAGCAGGGCGAGGATTCTGGCGGCGCGCACGGGGTCGAGACTGGAGACGGGTTCATCCGCCAGTACCAGTTCCGGTGCCTGTACCAGGAGGCGGGCGATCGCGACACGTTGCCGCTCGCCGCCGGAGAGGCGTTCGGTGCGTTCGTGCAGGGCCCAGCCGAGGTCGACGCGGTCGAGTGCGTCCTTGACCACGTCGAGTGAGTGGGGCCAGACCAGTGAGGCCAGGGCGCGGGTGGTGCTCCATCGGGCGAGCCTGCCCGCGTTGACGTTGTGCACCACCCGGACTCGTTCGATCAAGGCCAGGTCCTGGCTCACCGAGCCGATGCGTCGCTGCAGCAGTCTGCGCCGTGTGGCGGAGAGACGTGCAAGGTTCTCGCCGAAGACCTCCACGCTGCCGGTGGTCGGCTCGAGCGACCCGTTGAGCAGGGCCAGGAGCGTGGTCTTGCCGGCTCCGCTGGTGCCGAGTACCGCGATGCGCTCCCCGGTGTGGACGGTGAGATCCAGATCGCGCAGCGCCTGGTGCGAGCCGAACCGGCGCCCCGCTCCGCACAGCCGGATCACCGGAGCAGTGTCGCTCACTGCAGCAGCCCCAGTTCCCGGGCCACACCTTCGATCCGGTCGTATGCGGAGTTCGTCGTTCGGATGAACGATGTGGCGCCGAAGAGTGTGAGTACTTTGGCGTCCTCTGTGTTTCGGTGGTCGAGCCCCAGGAGCAGGGCCAGGATCTTCTGCCTCGTTCCGGCGCCGTAGGTCTTGTCGAGGTCCGGGCGGGCCAGCCAGTGGTAGTCGGCGTATCCGGGGGTCTGCCACAGCACGACCGCTTTGCTCAGGTCGACCTTGCCCGCCGCTGCGGTGGCGTCCCAGACCTGTTTGTTGACGGCGCCGGCCTCGAAGCTGCCCTTCGCGACGAACTCGATGGTGGCATCGTGGGAGCCGGAGAAGCCGGGCTTGCCCCGCAGGTCACTCTGTTCGAGTCCGGCCTGCCGCATGAAGTACTGGGGCATGAGCCGGCCGGAGGTGGACGTCTCGCTGCCGAAGGTGAGGGTGTGCCCGGCGAGGGCGCGCAACCCGTCCATCCGGTCGAACGGCCGCAGGCCCGAATCGGTGTGGGCGATGAAGAGGCTGTGGAAGTCGGCGTCGATGTCCCGTTGTGCGATGGCCGTGGCCCCCGGTACACGCGCGCGTGCCTGGACGCCGGTCAGTCCGCCCATCCATGCAAGGTGAATGTCGCCGATCTCGAAGGCACGCACCACGGCGGTGTAGTCGGTGACGGGCCGGTAGGCGACCTTGAGGCCGGTCGCTTCGGCAAGCCGTTCGGCCACGGCCGGGTAGAGCCGGTTGAGGAGCTCGGGGTCCTGATCGGGAATGGCGGAAATCCCGAGCTGCCGGGCATCCGACCCGCCCTGGCGGCCGCAGGCGCTCAGCACGAGCGTCACTCCGGCACCGAGGAGCAACGTGCGACGGGTCACCGGTTTCACAGACATGGCCATCTCCCTGTCACTGGTGTCACCGGTGCTGCCGGCCGTGGTGGTGAGCGGCGGCGTCAGTCGCGCGGTGCCGTCCGGCCTGAGGCGGCGACCATTGCGGCGACCACGGCGAGGGACAGCAGGAAAGCAGCCGAGGTCGCGGTGCCGCCCAGGAACGGACCGCTGAAGCCGATCTGGGCGTACAGGGACAGGGCGGCCGCCCCGCCGACGCCCGCCGCCGCCCAGCCCAGGAGGGCGATGTGCCCGCGGGCGGCTACCAAGAGCAGTACACCGGCCAGGAGCAGCACCAGGCCGCCGAAGAGGTTGTAGGAGCCGAGGCCGACCGCGAGACCGGTGGACGTCAGGCCGGAGCCCCGGGTGGTGCCGGGATCGCCGGCGGAGTTCAGCACGCTGTAGGCGCCGACGACCACCGCGAGCACACCCCAGAACTGACCGAGGTTGCGGGCCGGGGCCGTGCCGGAGCGCACCGCGTCCACAGCCAGTACACGCCCGGCCGATGAGAACAGGACCGCCACATGAGCGCCGATCATCAGCCAGTAGGCCCACGGCCACTCACCCGGGGCGGACGCCACCGAGAGGGCGATGGCCAGGGACTGGGCCACCCCTAGAGCCGCGGCCACCCGTACCCACGCACCGGTGAGCAGCATGACCGCCAGTGCGGTCTCGACGATCAGCACCGCCCAGCCGAACACCACCATGTTGGGCAGTACGAGATGTTCCACAATCCAGCTGTACGGAGGGAATACCGGGTGGCTCACGGCCAGGGACGTGAAGTGGAAGAGCCCCCCGCCGGTATCCCTGCCGAAGTCCGGGGGACGTTTCCACTCCACGTTGTACAGCCACATCAGGCCGAGCAGGACCCGGAGGAAGGCCGCGCCGGCTGCCTGCTCACGGCGGACCTCGTCGGTCGCTGGGGCGAGAAGCCAGCGGATGAGTGTGCGTACGTTCTCAGGCACAGCGGAACACCTCACGTCCCGAGCGGGCGGCGGCGTCCTGGACGGCGAGTGTGTCCCGCACGACGCCGAACACCTCGGCCAACGGCAGCGGGGCATCGGCGATCCGAAGACGCGGGTTGGTGACCGCCACCGGATGCCACCAGGCGCCGTCCACGGTGAGTGTCGGCTCGGGCTCCAGATTCTCCAGGGTGACGCGCACACCCGTGGCGGCGAAGCCTTCACGGGCCACCGGCCGGATGACGCGGTCCGCTGCGGCGATCCCGGCGTCGTCCAGGCGCCTGTGCAGCTCGTCGACGCCCTTGGGGTCCTCGTCGTACAACGTGGCTGCCACCCGCACCCGGAAACCCAGCGAACGGGCCAGCTCGATGCCCTCGACCGCCCGCGACCACGACCCCGCGCCCCGCTGCCGGTCGTGCAGATCGGGCGTGGCCGAATCAAGGCTGATCTGGAGCACTACATCGCGGTCCAGGCCTTCCAGGGTCTCCCGGCGCCGGCCCTTGGAGAAGATCATGGCGTTGGTCAGTACGGTGCGATCCAGACCGGCCGCCGCCGCGACCACGGCGCCGAGCTCGGGATGCATGAACGGCTCGCCGCCCGTGAAGAACACCTCACGGCCGCCCTGGGCCACGAACTCCCCGCACACCGCGGTGGCAAGGTCCGGGCCGAAGCGCCGGGCCGCGGCCTTCGGAGTGGACTCGGCGCAGCAGTACACGCAGGCGAGGTTGCAGTCGAAGTTGGTGTAGATCCACAGCCGCCGGCCCACCGGCGTCCGCTCGCCCCGGGAGAAAACGGTGTCGGTCTGGGCGGCCCTGCCCGCCTTGCGCACGGCGAACCACCACGGGCCCCCGGCCGACTCGGCGACCGCGGTGGCCACGTCATGCCCGGTCAGCTCGGCCCAGGCGGGCAGATCGGTGACGACACTGCCCTGCGCGCTGCGCACCCCGAGCAGCTGCCCGGGCTCGAGCCGCCGCATCGCACGGGTGATCAGCAGCAGCAGACCGCTGCCGCAGTCCATATCGCCGCCGTCGACCAGGGCCTCGACCAAGCCGAGGGGGTTCGCCGCCGGGTCAGGATCCGCCAGTTCGACCATGGCGTCATGCTAGCGGCAGAAAGGCCCGATATCCGACATGCGGGACATTACCGAATCATGACGCCGCGGGGCCGTGCCGCCAGGTCTACCCTCAAGCCATGACGGACCACGCCATCCCCCGCCCCGACACCCCGACGGCCCGAGCGGCGTACTGGGAGGAGATCCATCACGGCAAGGACGTCGACGGGGTCTCCTGGTGGCAGTCGGTCCCCGGGCTCTCCCTGAGCCTGGTCGACCGCACAGGCCTCGCCCGCGACGAGCCGATCATCGACGTCGGCGCCGGCTGGTCAACCCTGGTGGACCATCTCGTCGAGCGCGGCTACCACGACCTGTCGGCCATCGACCTGTCGGCCACCGCGCTGCAGACCGTACGCAACCGCCTCGGCCCGGCAGCCAAGGACATCGCCCTCACCGTGGCCGACGTCCTCGACCTGCACACAGGGCGCACCTACGCCCTCTGGCACGACCGGGCCGTCTACCACTTCCTCACCGAACCCGAGGAACGCACCGACTACCTCGCCTCACTGGAGCGCTCACTGCGACCGGGCGGCTGGCTCGTCGTGGCGACGTTCGGCCCGGACGGCCCGACCACATGCAGCGGCCTCCCGATCAACCGCTACTCCCACGCCGAACTCGCCCACCAGTTCCCAGGGTTTCACCTCGTCGACACCGCCGGCGAGGACCACATCACCCCGTGGGGCACCTCCCAACAGTTCACCGCAGTGCTGATGCAACGCCGCTGAACCGCATCGGCGCGCCCCGGGCCCGTGCGGCATCGCGGGTCCGGTTCCGCCTGCCCTCACCTCATCACGCTGTCGGCTCGCCCTGGTCGTCAGCTCGGGCCCACGTTGACTCATGGCGCCCTTCTCTCCCTCAATGAACATGGGTCGCCAAGCTCACGGCACGGGGGCGCCGCCCGGTACCGGGGTGCGCCGCGGTCCGGCCGTTGCTGCCGGTGCCGGGCTGGATGCGAGGCCGCGGCGGGCAGCCGGAGGCGTACTGCCACCGCGCAATGTTGGACGCGATCCGCACCTCGTGGACGACGGAATCAAGTGGCGTGCCCTGCCGGCCGACTTCCCTTGTAGGGACCGGGCATACGCCTTCTTCCGCCGCTGGCGCGACCATGGCCTGGTCAAGGAGTTCCACGACCGGCTGCGCGCCAGGGTCCGCGCGAGGCTGGGCAAGGATGCGGAGCCCACGGCCGGGGTGATCGACTCGCAGTCGGTCAAGGCGGACGCCGTGGTGGGCACCGACAGCCGCGGCTACGACGGCGGCAAGCAGACATCCGATGCGAAGAACGGCACGTCGTGGTCGACACCCTCGGCCTGCTGCTCGGCGGATGGCCACCGCCGCGGATGTCGGTGACCGCATGGCCGCGCAGGTTCTGCTGGCGCGGGTGGCCGCCACGCACCACCGCCTGGCCCTGGTCTGGGCTGATGGCGGCTACACCGGCAGCCTCGTCGAGCACTGCCTGGCCGCGCTCGCCCTGGTGCTGGCGATCGTCAGGCACAGCGACGACATGCGCGGCTTCGTGGTGCTGCCGAAACGGTGGATTGTCGAGCGTCTGTTCGCCCACCTCATGCGCAGCCGCCGCCTGGCCCGCGACCACGAACGGCGCACCGTCAGTGTCGAGGCGATGATCCTGTGGTCGATGACCATGGTCATGAGCCGCCGCCGGGCTGGGCCACACCCGGCGCGGGCGTGAACCGGCCCGGTGCCGGCTCGGCCAGCCAGCCCCGCGCCACCAGGCGTTTCGCCTTCGACCGCAGCGCCTCCACCCGCGCCGGCACCACGTCCGTACCGAAGGCGGCTGCCATCTCCTGGCAGGTCGCCGGCCCCTGACCGAGCCGGGCCCGGTCCGCCCCCAACTGCAGGATTCGCTGGTAGTCCACCGACAGCACTGACCAGGCCAAACCCTCGCGCCACATGGGCACCTGCGACTTCGGCTTCGCCACCGCCGTCGGCTGCGGGTCCTTTCCTGGCTGCCCTTCGGTGGCCGGCGCACTCTCGTCGGCCCGGACAGAGTCCTGCCCGGTCTCCTCCGCCGGGGCGAGCACCTCGCCGACCTTCGAGCGGGCAATCGCCCACTCCTGCCACTCCCGCTCGGCCACGGCCAGTTCGGCCTGGATACGGTCGGCTTCCTCCCGCAGCGCGTCCACCCGAGAACAACCACCCAGCTCGCGCTGTTCCAGCAGTCCGACCACGGCAGCCGGCTGTCGGGCGAGTGGGCACGGCCCGTTCGGCCGACAGCGCGAGCAGCGCCCCGCTCGTTGTGCGGATGTGCAGGACGAACGGACAGCGGTAGACCCCTACGGGGCCGGGCAGCTGCGCTGCGCGCTGAGGTTCCGCATCGAGACCGTCCTCGCCCAGCGCCTGGGGGTGATACCGGCGTCGGTTGCGTCGTCCGACCCGGAGCCTTCCGGCGGGACCAGTTGCTGCGACGGCGGGTACCGCCTCGTAGGCTGCGGCCATGACCGAGACCCAGACCCCGACGCCCCACGACGCCTTCGACCTGCTCATGGCCGGTAACCAGCGCTTCGTCTCCGGCACCCCCGAGCACCCGAACCAGGACGCCACCCGCCGCACCGAGACCGCACCGTCCCAGCAGCCCTTCGCCGTGCTGTTCGGGTGCTCCGACTCCCGGCTGGCCGCCGAGATCATCTTCGACCGCGGCCTGGGCGACCTCTTCGTGGTCCGCACCGCCGGACACGTCACAGGTACCGAAGTCCTCGGCTCCATAGAGTTCGGCGTGAGCGTCCTCAATGCGCCGCTGGTCGTCGTCCTCGGCCACGACTCGTGCGGCGCGGTCGCCGCGGCCTGCTCCGCCCTGGAAAACGGGCAGACACCGGGCGGCTTCGTCCGGGACGTCGTCGAACGGGTGACCCCGAGCGTGCTGGCAGCCCGCGCCGCCGGACGCGAAACGGCCGAAGAGATCCTGGACGAGCACATCGAGCACACCGTGGACCTGCTGCTGGAACGCTCCCGCATCCTGGCCGATGCGGTGGCCGCCGGCCGCCTCGCCGTGGTGGGGCTGTCCTACCGCCTGTCCGACGGCAGCGCCCAGCTCGTCGCCACCCGCGGCCTCGACCCGGCGGTCCCCACCGCATCCTGACCGCCCCGGCAGTGGCTGCTCACGCGGAGGGCCGGGGCCCCGCGGCCCGGCGAAGCCGGTTGGCAACCGCCAGCCCCAGCCCCTCCTCCACCGGCAGGGACGCGACGATGAGGTCGCACCCTTGCTGGTCGAGCTCACGCAGGAACCCGTACAGCCCGTGCGCGTAGGCGTCCAGCGAACCGGGCAGCGCCACCACGGCGTGCGCCTTCACCGTAGCGTCGGCGAGGGACGGGGGAAGAAAGACGCCCACCTGGTGCCCCGCCTCCTGGGCGAGCTCGGCTTCGGCGACGACCTGCTCCGGCTCGACCAGGACGACTCGCGCACGCGGCGCATAGTGCGACGGGTGCTGGCCCGGCACCCGGACACCGCTCGTAGACGGGACCGCGACCGGATGCCCCAGCACCGCTTCGAGGTCCTCACGCGTCACCCCGCCCGGTCGCAGGATGCTCAGGGTCTCGCCCGTGACGTCGACGATGGTCGACTCGACGCCGACCTGGCAGGAGCCGCCGTCCAGGACGAAATCGACGGCGTCACCGAGCTCCGCCCGGACGTGGTCCGCGGTGGTGGGGCTGACCGAGCCGAAGCGGTTGGCGGACGGGGCCGTGACGCCGCTGCCGAAGGCCGACAGCAGGGCGAGAGCCACGGGGTGGTCGGGCACGCGCACCGCCACCGTCTCCAGACCACCGGTCGCTTCGAGCGGCACGCGGTGGCCGCGTCGCAGGACCAGGGTCAGCGGCCCGGGCCAGAAGTGTTCGGCCAGCAGGCGCGCGGTCGCGGGCACCTCCTCGACCCAGTCGTCCAGCTGGTCCGCGGCGGCAATGTGGACGATCAGCGGGTGAGAGGGCGGCCGACCCTTGACCTGGAAGATCCGCGCGACGGCGACGGGGTCCTCGGCGTTCGCGCCCAGACCGTAGACGGTCTCGGTCGGCAAGGCCACCAGGCCCCCCGCGCGCAGCACACCCGCTGCCCTCTCGATGTCAGTGGTTATTGCCGTCACCCTCGTACTTCCCTCTCACGGTTCCATTCGCCACGTACCTGATCTCGCCGGCGCATGACGACGAGACCCATGCACGCCCTACCGCCCCCATGATGCCGCGCAGACCGGATGGCCAGGCCGCGCCGACCGGACCAACATGTGCAGGCCCGACGGGGATCGGACCGAACGTGCTGCGGCTCCGGGTGCCGGGCATGTACCGGGGGCCGCCGACCTGCACAAGTCCAGAAGGCTTTCTACGACCCGTGCACGCGTCACCCCACCAACGCCACCGCGCCGGCCAGGACACGCCCGGCGTCAACGCCGCGCCGCCCCCGCCTGGCACCATGCCCCTCATGCAGTCGCTGCCCACGCCCTACCCCGCCGACTTGGTCCCCGACGCCACCGCGGTCGACGCCTTCAACGCCACGTACAAGCAGGCCAAGCGCCAAAACGCAGTGTTCATCGCCGTCGAGAACCAAGGCCGGCGCTGGACGGTGAAAGCCGACGCACTGACCGCCGGCCCGGACCATACCGTCGGCAACGAGGCGTACGACACAGTCCGTGGCTCCGTCATCCGCCTGAACAGCGCCCGGGAGATCCACTCTGACTCCTCCGCCGGCCCGGTCTACTTCGTGCTGTACGGCGTGGAGACCGAGCCGCGCCCGTGAACTTGCCGCCGTGCTGCACGCGGCGCCGCACGGGAACCTCGAACCCCTCACTCGCGCCGTGCCCGAGGCGTCGTCCTGACGCCCGCCCTCACCTCGTATGAGCCGCTGACACTTCACGTGGCAGGACGACTGACGTTCTCGTGGCAGACGGCACCCAACTGCGGAAACGCCGTGTGAGGCTTGTAGATGGCGGGCCGAGTTGCCGAGAGATCGCCCCTGCGGCCCGCCGCGCTCGCTACGGTGACGACCATGGCGGACCAGAGCGAGGCGCAGGCGTGGTCGGGGCCGGCGCGGCTGGGCGCTGTCGAGCCGCCGCCCTGAGCGCCGCCCGGCACGGTGCGGATGGTCACCGGCACCCGGGCTCGGCAGGTAAACGACCAGGAGGCCCGGGACTTCGGGATCTCCACCGACCGGGTCTGCCTGGTGATCGAGCTCGTCTTCTACGAGCCGACGACGACGTACTGCGGCACACGGTCACCGTCGACTTCAGTGGCCAGCCGTACGTCACCCGGCACGTGCCCACGCCCGAGGACCTGGCGCGGCGGGAGTAGACGGGCTGTCGGGCGGTCTCGGAAATGCGTGAGGCCGGGCTCCCGGTAGTGCCCCGGGCGACCGGCCTCACGTCTTCCAGGAGCCTGCGGCTCCTGAGGACTTCCTCAGGCTGCTGGGCTCGATGAGCGACTCTGTCGGTGATCTTGGTTTGCCAAGGTCACTGTGCTTGGCGCCAACAGCGGGGCCGAGGCACTCCGAGGGCGGCGAGGTATTGCTGGAACGTGGTCGGAGGGCGGGGCCGGTAGTTGGTGTCGGTGGGTTCCTGGGTGCTGAGGCGTTCGATGTTGACGGCGATGGCCGTCAGGACGTGCTGGACGTGGGCTTTTGGGCGTGCCTCGGTAGCGGCAGCGGCGCATCTGGTGGCCGTTGACGATCTCGTTCACGGTGCCCTCGATGCCCGAGCGGGAGGCGTAGAGCCGTCGCCATGTCGGGTCCTGCTGGTCGGCGCGGTTCGATACGCCTCCGGAGTGCTGCTTGCTTCGCAGCGGAGCGCCGGCCGGATTGGAGGCGATGTTCGGCAGCAGGTGAGGAAGACGTGACGGGGGGTGCCGGTTCAGGTGGTGAGGCAGTCCAGGTGCGCGTTCAGGGTGGTGGCGGGCGGGTAGGTGGCGCCGACTGCGGTGACGTGTTTCCAGTGCAGGCGGCTGTCGCTGTCGATGATGAACACCGAACGTCGCAGGCCGATCAGGGGTGCGGTTATCCCGAAGGACCTCGCTACCGTGCGCCCCTCATCGGACAGCAGCGGCATCCGCAGGCCCCTGTTGCGGGCGAACCTCTCGTGACTGTCGACTCCCTGTGGGCTGATGCCCCACACGGTTGCCCCGGCGGACTCCAGTTCGGCCAGGCCGTCGGAGTAGGAGCACAGTTGCGCGGTGCACACCGGGGTGTCGTCGCCGGGGTAGAAGGCGAGAATGAGGGGTTTGCCCCGCTGTTCGCACAGCGTGTAGTCGGCCCGTTGGAAGGTTTCGCCGTCCAGGCGGCCGCCGGGCAGGCGGAAGTCGCCGACGGTGTCTCCGATCTTCGGGGTGTTGGCCATGAGGGACCTCGATGGTTTCGGGTGCGGACACTGGGCGGGGGCCTTCCGTCAGGTGGGAAGGGCCATCAGGAGGAGGGGGTCGGTGGTGGGCTGGGGTGACCCCCCGGTGGGCTCGAGGGTGAGGCCGACCGCTCCCGCGTCGGCGGGGTCGCCGGTGAGGAGGACGGTGCCGTCGTGGTCGATGAATCCGGCCGGGCGCATGGTGCCCTTGTGGTCGAGCCACAGCTGGTACGTCTTTCCCGCTCCGGGGGCGGGGAGGCTGGCGGCGGTGAAGACAGCCTTGTTCTGCCGGTCGGAGGTGACGACCGTGGTCAGGGCTCCGTTGGCTGCCCGTCCGTGGGCGGTGCGGGCGTCGGGCGCTGCCAGGACGGTGCTGACCTCAGCCAGTTGCTGTTGGGCTTGTCGGGCTTGCTGTTTGAGGTCCTGTCCGTTCTGGATCTGCCACACGGCGACGCCGCCGAGTGCGGCAGCGGCCACGCTCGCTGCCAGCGCCAACGGCATAGCCCCGCGGCGCAGCACGCCGCCGAGGGAGGATGACGCCACAGGGGTGGGGGGGATGCGGGGAGGGAGCTGGCGTACGCCGTCGATGGCGGCCATGACCTGTGCCTTGGCTGATTTGGGCGGCGTTTGGGAGACCGCGGCTGCCAGGCGTGCCGCGGTCGCCTTGAATTCCGAGGCTTCCTGTCGGCATGCCTCGCAGGTCTGCATGTGGGTGTCGAAGTCGTTGCGTTCGCTGGGGTCGAGTGCGTCGAGGGCGTAGGCGGCAGCGAGGGTGTGAGTGTCGGTGGCGTGGTGTTTCATGTGGTCACCCCCATGCAGTCGCGGAGCCGGATGAGCCCGTCGCGCATGCGTGTCTTGATGGTGGGAAGCGGTGTGCGCAGGGCTTCGGCGACTTCACGGTAGGTCAGCCCCCGGTAGTAGGCCAGGGTCACTGCCTGACGCTGGAGTTCGGTCAGTCCGCGCAGGCAGCGGCGGACCTGTTCGGACTCGAGGCGGGTCTCGACCTGTTCGGCGACCTCGTCGAAGGCGGTGGTGTGCTCGCGGGCGGCCTGGGCGTGTTCTCGGTCCGTGGACGCCTGGGCGGAGCGGACCCGGTCCACGGCCCGCCGGTGGGCGATCGTCGCCGCCCATGTGGTGACGGAGCCGGCGTCGGGGCGGTAGCGGGCGGCTTGCCGCCACAGGTCGATCATGACCTCTTGGGCGACTTCCTCGGACTGGGCCCTGTCGCGTACGACCTTGGTCACGATCCCGAACACGAGGGGTGCGAGGGCGTCATAGAGGGTGGAGAAGGCCTGTTTGTCTCCGTGGGCGACCTTCTGCATGGTTTCGGTGAGGCCGGCGTGTCCTGCTGCGGGGCCGGGGCCGAAGGGGAGTGGTTGTTTCACCGGCGCCGGTCCCGCCGTGGCGAGAAGACGGAGGGACGGCCGGGCAGGGCCGTCGTGGGGCGGGGTGTCCATCGCATGCCGGTCCTTGAAAGCTCGTCGCTCAAGCGGGGCCGGGCCGCCCCAGGGGGTCGGCCCGGCCACCACAGCAGGTGGGTGTGTCAGCAGTTATTCGTAGCCGACGGGCGCGCGGATGGGAGGCGGTTCGTCACCCGCGCACCCGCGGTTACCTCGTTCGAGGGAAGCGAGAGGTGTCGGCCCAGCCGGGGGGCGCCTGGCAGCGAAGGCATGGGTGTGGGGGCCCCAAGGCGTTCGGAGTTCCCGCACTGGCCGGCGGACCGATCGACCGGTTTCGGGTATCCCATGGAGGTGGTTCAGATGCTTCGTGTGCGACGAGGTCTTGCGGTGGCGTTGGCTGCCGGTGCGGTTGTGGTGGGTGGCGCGTCGGCGGCTTCGGCCGACGCCGGGGCGCAGGGTGTGGCGGCGTACTCGCCGGGGGTGGGGTCGGGCAACCTGATCCAGGTGCCCATCCATATCCCGGTCAACGCGTGCGGCAACACCGTCAGCGTCATCGGGCTGCTGAACCCGTCCTTCGGTAACACTTGCGTCAACGCCTGATCCGGCACTGCTAGAAGAGCCCCGGTTCGCCGCCGACAAGACGGGGTGGCGCGAACCGGTGACCTGCCCGGCATCGGGTGCGTTCGAGGCCCTGGGGGTACGTCGAGCGCGCTGCGGGCCCGGGCGGGTCGGCTGCGGGTGGCTGTCGGCACAGCCACCCGCAGCATCCCGGCTTTTTGCACGGCCTACCAGGTGAGGACCGCGATGACCTGCTTGCCGTGAGCGCAGGGGCTGACGAAGAGATCCGCACCCAGCGCCCGGATGATCTTCAGTCCCCTCCCGCCCGGCTCGAGTCGTTGCCGGCCACCATGGTGGCGGTGGAGTTCTGCTGATCCGTCGCTGACGGCGATGCCGGCCCGGCCGTCCTCCAGGGTGAAGGTCAGCGCGTAGGGTCCGTTCGCGTGCCGGATCGCATTGGTGACCAGTTCGGAGACGATGAGGACGATGTCCCCGGCGATGCTGCGGGGGCAGGCCGCTGACCGGACGGCCATGAGTCGCTCTGCGGTCTGACGTGCTTCGTGCGGCGCCTGCATGCTGGACGGCAGCGGTAGGTGCAGTGTGGCCGGACACGCGCGCGGTGCGATGGCGGTGTCCATGGTGATTCCTCACGGTGAGTGCGGCCCCTGTGGTCGGTGGCCGAACGGATGGAACGGCAAGGGGGCTCCGGTGATTCGGAACCCCCTCATCGGCAGTCCGGCGCTACCACTTGTTGTGGCAGTTCCAGTGGCCGGGAACCCAGTGACTGACGGAGTGGCCGGGCACCCAGTGCTGCTTCCAGTAACCCTTGCCCCACCATCCGTCGTGCCAGTTCCCGTGGTGGTCACGGTAGCCGTGGTGCCAGCTGCCCTGGTGCCACTTCCCTTCCCAGTGGCCCTTGACCCACTTTTCGGCCCGGTGGCCCTGGTACCAGGTGCACCGCTCGTGGCGGTCGTGGCGGTCCCATCGGTCATGGCGGTGGTCCCGGTCGCCGGTGACCGTCGAGGTCACCGCGGACGGCGCCGTCGCGGCGCTCGCCGACGCGGAGAGGCCCAGCACGGACGCGCTGGCCACGAGCCCGGCCGAAGCCGCCCCGGCAACCAGCCGCCGCATGTGCAGGGATGTTCTCATCGCACTCACCTCCTCCCACTCCTCGTTCCGTGTGATCCGAGGCTCCTCACCATCAGGAGCCTCGTGAGGAGATTCGGGACCAATCGCCCGAAGGATTGCCGGGTGCCTCGAGTCCCTCGGAGCCGTTCGGGTGACGTCCGAGGTTCACGCCCATCCCTGATCTGCTCCGGTACCGAATCGGATGAGGACAGCAACGCCGGACGCCACCTGTTC
>NZ_JBICYT010000003.1:0-115921 GCF_043201215.1 Streptomyces sp. NPDC048331
GAGTACGTCCGGTACACGGGCGCCCCTCCGCCTTGCGAGGCACCGCACCGGACGACCCGGGCTCATCCGACAAGATCCGAAAGAGACGACCTAGCCGCGTACGCGAGGAGCACCGCCGTGCCCCTCGCCTACCGCGGGACGCTCACCGCCGCCGACGTGGACGTCATGTCCTGGCCGTACGCGGCCATCGCCCTGATCGACGAGGGCCGCGGGCTCCCCGAATGGCCCCGCTTCCTCGCGGCGCACCCCGACGCCGAGATCCGCTGGAAGCTGGCTTCCTGCCCCGGCCTGCCGCCCGACGTCGTGGACCTGCTCGCAGCCGACCCGGATGTGGAGGTGGTGGAGGAAGTGGCCCGCTGGACGGAGTCACCCGTCACCGCCCGCCTCGCTCGCCACCCGGACCCCCGGGTCCGCATCGCGGTGGCGTTCAATCCCACCACCCCGCTCGAAGCCGTCCTCGCTCTGGCCGAGGACCCCGAACTTCCGCTGCGATGGGCGCTGTCCGAGCGCACCGATCTACCCCAGGCGCTCTACGCCCGACTGGCCGACGACCCGAACGACCGGGTCCGGGCCGCGTACGCCCGCAACCCCGGGATCGGCCCGGCGCTGATCCACGTCCTGGCCGCCGATCCGGAGATCCAGGTACGGCGCGCCGTCGCGGAGCATCCGCACGTGCCGCTCGACCTGCTGGCGGAGCTCGTCGTCGACGACCGGGCGGCATGGAATCCGCTGCCACGGATCTCCGCCGCCACACCCGCCGAACTCGCCGAGCTGGCCGGCTCCCCCCACACGGCCGTACGGATGCTCGTGGCGCAGCGGCGCGACCTGCCCGCGGAGCTGCGTGACGCGTTGGCGGTGGACACGGACGCTTCGGTGGTCCGGGCCGTCGCCCCGCACCCCGGGCTGTCCGAGGAGCTGCTGCGCGCCATGGTCGCGCGGCACGGCGTACAGGTCCTCTCCCGGGTGGCCGCCAACCCGGACGCCTCGGGGAGCCTGCTGGAGTTCGTGACCCGGCACCGGCCGGGCGTGCGCAACGCGCTCAAGGAGGTCGCCGAGCACCCCCGTGCGACCGGCCCGGCCTTGCTCCCCTGCCTGGCGGACCGGACGGCCCGACCGCCGGCCGCCGCCCACCCGGCGCTGCCGCCCGAGGTCATCACGGGGCTGCTCGCCGACGAGGACCGACGGGTGGCGAAGGAGGCGGCGGGCAACCCCTCGCTGCCCCGCGCCGTGATGGTGGAGCTGGTGCCCTGACGGTCCGCCGGCCGCGTCACCCCGCAGGTGCCGGAGGGTGTCCCCCGCCTGAGGCGGCGACCGAGCCGGGGGTCACCAGTCCCGTCTCGTAGGCGAGGACCACGGCCTGGGCCCGGTCGCGCAGCGACAACTTCGCGAAGATGCGGGCCACATGGGTCTTCACCGTGGCCTCGCTCAGGGTGAACTCGCGGGCCAGCTCGGCGTTGGAGAGCCCGTGCCCCATCAGGGTCAGCACCTCGCGCTCGCGCGGGGTGAGCGCGGCCAGCTCCAGGTGGACGGCGTCCGCCGCGATCGGGTCCGCGGCGGCCGCGCCCGGTCCGCAGCGCTCCACCAGGCGGCGGGTGATCGAGGGCGCGAGCAGCGCGTCGCCCGTGCTCACCAGGCGGACGGCGGCGGCGAGATGTTCGGGGGTGACGTCCTTGAGCAGGAAGCCGCTGGCCCCGGCGGCGAGGGCGGCGTACACGTACTGGTCGAGGTCGAAGGTGGTCAGCATGATCACCCGGCAGTACGGGGATTCGGCCAGGATGCGCCGGGCGGCCTCCAGGCCGTCCATGTTCGGCATCCGGATGTCCAGGAGGACGACGTCGGGGCGCAGCCGGCGCACCGCGGCGACGGCTTCCACGCCGTCGGCGGCCACGCCGACCACCTCGATGCCGCGGGCCGTCAGGATCAGCCGGAAGCCGGTGCGGACCAGGTCCTGGTCGTCGGCGATCACCACGCGGGGCGCGGGCGCGACGGGCGGGGCAGCGTCCGGCGTGGTCACGGCCGCTCCAACGGGAGACGGGCCCGCACCCGGTAGCCGCCGCCGAGGCGGCGTCGGGCGTCGAGGTCGCCGCCGTAGACGGCGACGCGCTCGCGCAGGCCGATCAGTCCGCGGCCGGTGCCCTCCGGCTTCGGCCGGTCCGGGCCCCCGGCGGGCGCCGGCGCGGGTGCGGGCCCCGTCAACACGCTGGGTCCGCCGCCCAGCACCTCCACCCGCAGCGCGTGCTCCTGGTACCGCACCGTCACCTCGGTCCTTCCTCCGTCCCCGTGTTTGAGCGCGTTCGTGAGCGCCTCCTGGATGATCCGGTACGCCGTGACGTCGATCCCGGCCGGGAGCGGGCGCGGCTCCCCCGAGATCCGTACCTCCACCGGGAGCCCGGCGAAGGCGAACCGGTCGATCAGCGCGCCGAGCCGGGCGAGGCTCGGCTGCGGCGCCAACCGGGCGGCGTCCGAAGCTCCGTACGGTTCGTCCCCGCCGTCCTGGGCGGGGGCGAGCACGCCCAGCAGGTGCCGCAGTTCGGTCATCGTGTTCCGCCCGGCCCGCTCCACGGCGCCCAACGCCGCCGCGGCCTCCTCGGGCAGAGTGGTGAGCACCTCGCGGGCGGCCCCGGCCTGGACCACCATCAGGCTCACATTGTGGCTGACGATGTCGTGGAGCTCCGCCGCGATCCTGGCCCGTTCGGCTTCGACGGCGCTGCGGGCCGCGCCCTCGCGCTCCCGCTCCAACAGCCAGCCGCGTTCCTCCAGCGCCACCCGGTGTCCGCGCCGGGCGCGTAGCAGGGCCACGGCGAGCGCTCCGGCCACGGCCGCGGACCCGCAGGCCGCGACCACCGCGATGATCAGTGCCAACTCGAACTCCCCCGCCCCATGCGCTTGTTCGCCATTGTGCCGGACGGCCGGCGTACATCCCCAGGATGACCTGCCGCGACGATTACATCCGGGGGCCGACGCCGGGCCCGTGGGCTCCGCCTTAGGTTCGGTCCATGACAACTGATCATGACACCGACACCGCGCGGCAGGTCGTCGTCCGGCTGGACGACGTGCACAAGGAGTACGGCGACGCGAAGGCCTTGGACGGTCTGTCGCTGGAGATCCGGGCCGGGGACGCGGTGGCCGTGATGGGACCGTCCGGCTGCGGCAAGTCCACGCTGCTCAACATGGTGGCCGGACTGGACCGGCCGACCTCGGGCACCGTCGAGGTGCAGGGCCAGAACCTGGGTGGGCTGAACGAGACCGGGCTTGCGCTCTTCCGGCGCCGGCACGTCGGCATGATCTTCCAGTTCTTCAACCTGATCGACGACCTACCGGTCCTGGACAACGTGGCGCTGGCCGCCCAACTGACGGGCGCACCGGCCCGACAGGCACGCCGTCGGGCCCTGGAGCTCCTCGACGAGCTCGGGGTGGCCGACCGCCGCAACAACTATCCGGCGACCCTCAGCGGCGGTGAGCGGCAACGGGTCGCCGTGGCGCGCGCCCTGATGAACCGTCCGGCACTGCTCCTGGCGGACGAGCCGACCGGCGCCCTCGACAGCCGTGCGGGCGAACAGGTGATGGACCTGCTGATCGACCTCAACCAGATCGGCCAGACCCTGCTGATCGTCACGCACGACCCGCAGTTGGCCACCCGGTGCGCGAGCCGTCTGGTCGAGGTCGCCGACGGCCGGGTCGCCCGGCAGAGCGCGCTGGAGGCGACCGCGTGAGCGCCGTGTGGCGGGCCTCGCGCGCGGCGGTGCGACGCCGCAGGCTCCAGACGTTCGTGATCGGACTCGTCGTGCTCTGCTCGACCACGACCGTCCTCCTGGCGCTGGGGCTGCTCGACGCCGCGACCAGCCCCTTCGACAAGGCGTACGCCGCCCAGCGCGGCCCGCACACCGTGGCGACCTTCGACACCGCGAAGGCCTCGCCGGAGCAGCTCGCGCGGACCGCGCGGCAGCCAGGGGTGGAGGCCGCGGCGGGGCCGTTCGGGCAGGGCGTCCTGGACGTTCCCCCGGGCTGGCTGTGGACGCCGGGCGGCTCCCTCACGGTGGTGGGCCGGGCCGACCCCGGGGGCCCGGTGGACCGGATCGAGCTGCTGGAGGGCCACTGGGCGACCGCGCCCGGCGAGATCGTCGTCGGCTGGCCCTCGGAGGGCTCACCGGGACCCCGGATGCTGGGAACCACGCTGGAGGTGCCGGGATCCGCGCCGCTGACGGTCGTCGGGTTCGCGGCCGCGATGAGCAAGTCGGCGGGTGCCTGGGTCTCGCCCGAGCAGATGGCCACCATGCGTCCGTCGGCCGCGCAGATGCTGTACCGCTTCACGGACTCCTCGACGGACGCCCAGCTGGCCTCCGCGCTGGCCGGGGCGACCGCCGGGCTGCCCGAGGGGGCACTGGTCAGCGCGCAGACCCACCTCGGCCTGCGACAGGCCTTCTCGGCCCTGGCCGATGCCTACCTCCCTTTCATGACGCTGTTCGGTGTCCTCGGCCTCCTGGTGTCCGCGCTGATCGTCGGGAACGTGGTCAGCGGGGCGGTGGTGTCCGGGTACCGGCACATCGGCGTGCTCAAGGCACTGGGGTTCACCCCGAACCAGGTCGTCGCCGTGTACCTGACGATGACGGCCGTGCCCGCGGTCGTGGGCGCAGCCCTCGGCACCCTGCTCGGCAGCGCACTGGTGGAGCCGGTCCTCGAGGTCGCCTTCTCCGGCATCGAGACGGGCCGGGCCGCCGTCGGCGACGTCGGTGTGTGGGTGCCCGCCGTCTGCCTGCTGGGGATGCCGGCCCTCGTCCTTCTCACCACCCTGATCCCCGCGCTGCGGGCGCACCGGCTTCCGGCGGCCCGGGCGATCAGCGCGGGCGGCGCTCCCCGGACCGGGCGCGGGCTGCGCGTCCAGCGCGTGCTCGGCGCCAGCCGGCTGCCGCGGGCGGTCAGCATGGGCCTGGGCCAACCCTTCGCCCGGCCCGGCCGCACCCTGCTGACCATGGCGGCCATCGTCCTCGGGGTCACGACGGTGACCCTGGCGACCGGGCTGACCAGCACGATGCTCGCGTTCGGCGAGGCCGGTCGGGGCGGCGACGGAGCCCGGATCCATGTGGAGGCGGGCGGACCGGGCAACGGCCGGCCCGCTCCCGTGCTCGGTGACGGCCCGACCGAGGAACGGCTGCGGTCCCTGCCCGGCGCGACCGGGGTACGGGCCCGCGGGCTGGCGCAGGTGAACCTGATCGGGCAGAGCCGGCCGGTCTTCGCCAATTTCTACCGCGGGGAGGACGCCGCGGCCGCGGGCCGGATCGCCCGGGGCCGGGAGGCACGGGCGGCCGGTGAGATCACGGCCGGGCCGGCCTTCCTGAACCAGCACGGGCTCGAGGTCGGCGACCGCGTCACCCTGGCGCTGAACGGGAGACAGGTGGCCGCGACCGTCGTGGGTGAGCTCGTGGAGGGCGACGCGCGGGCCTTGGACGCCACCTGGCAGACCTTCCTCCAGCTGTCACCGGAGGCCGGAGCCGCCGAGTACGAGGTGCGCCTCGCGGCCGGCGCGGACGTACGGGCGTACGTGGAGGCGGCCGAGGCGATCGACCCGAACCTGCGCGTGGCCGTGCTGGACGGCCGGAACGCCGGGACCGTCACCGTCGTCGCGTTCTCGTCGGTGTTCACCGTCCTGCTGAGCATCGTGGCGGCGCTCGGCGTCTTCAACACCGTTCTCCTCGGCGTCCGGGAGCGCCGCCGGGACCTCGGCATGCTCAAGTCGATCGGGATGACCCCGCGGCAGGTGGTGGCGATGACCCTGACCTCGGTCGCGGGCGTGGGCGCGGTCGGCGGGCTGCTCGGCGTCCCGCTCGGGCTGATCGCGCACCGGCTCGTCGTCGACAACGTCGGGGTGGTCACCTTCCCGGAGTCGATGAAGGACGTCTGGGACGCCCCGCTCGTGGCCGGCCTGCTGCTGGCAGGGGTCGTGATCGCGGTGCTCGGCGCGCTGGTCCCGGCCCGGTCGGCGGCCAGGATGACGATCGCCTCGGCCCTGCACACCGAGTAGCCGCCCACACCGAACAGACGCCCCGCCCCCGGACCGGCCCGAGTGAATTCGTCACTTCCCCGGGCCGGGGGTCGTTAGGGCCTGGGGGTTGACTCGGGGGCGAAGGGATGACGGAATGCGGCAGTTTCCTCTGGAGATGCACCACATGGCACCCGGCCGGGTGGTCGAGTGGCGGCTCAGGTCCACGGCGGCGGAGGCCTCCGACACGGGTGACCCGGTGGGCCGGAAGGCGTCCTTCAACCAGGACAAGCACTTCACCGTCGCCGAGGAGAGCAGGGCCGCCGACGACCCGGTCGCGTCCTGGGTCGCGGTGACCTTCGAAGTGACCGGCCCGCTGGACGAGCAGGCACTGGCGCAGTCCCTGCTCTCCTTCGTGCAGCGGCACGAGGTCCTGCGCTGTGCGTTCCGCCGCCTGGCGGGCGAGGTGGCCTGTGAGCCCTTCGACCCCGCCGCGCTGGCCCTCGAACCCCAACAGGTGGGCGTCTTCGAGACCTCCGACCTGCTGCGCGAGTTCCTCGTCGAGCGGTTCAAGCGGAGCATCGACACGCTCTCCTGGCCGCTGTTCGTCATGGGCGCGGTGGAGCGCGAGGAGTCCGCGACGGTCTATCTCGCCTTCGACCACATCGTCTGCGACGGCATGTCGATGCCGATCGTGGCCCGCGAGGTGTCGATCGGCTACGAGGCGCTGTGCCGCGGCGAGAGCGTCGAACTGCCGCCCGCCCCCAGCTATCTCGACTTCGCCGAGGAGCAGCGCCGGCGCTACCTGTCCATCGACGCCCGTGACGAACGCCTTGACCACTGGAAGGCGTTCATGGGGGAGGCCGGCGAGTTCTTCCCGCGGTTCCCCCTCGATCTGGGGGTCGAGCCGGGCCGGATGTACCCGATCGTCAACGAGGCGTCCACCCTCCTGGACGCCGCCGAGGCCGAGGTGTTCGAGAAGACGTGTCTGGCGGTCGACGGGAAGCCGTTCATGGGGGTGCTCGCGTCGGTCGCCGTCTGTCTGCGCGAGGCCGGCGGCCCGGGCGTCTACCGTGGCCTGATGCCGGTCAGTGAGCGCGGTCGGGACACCTGGGCGCATTCGGTGGGCTGGTTCGTCAACACCCTGCCCATCGAGTTCGACGCCTCGCCGGGCCGGGACTTCGCCCAGGTCATGGCCTCGGTACGGGCCGGATTCGGCGAGATGATGCGCCACCTCGACGTGCCGTTCGTGCGGGCGTGGGAGCTGCTGGCGCCGGAGGAGTTCGCCGCCCGGTCCTGGCCGTACCCGGTGAACTTCTTCTCGTACATCGACATGCGCAAGTGCCCCGGGGCCGAGCGTCACGACGACTGGCGGCCCACCACCCATGTGTGGTCGGCGCGCGCCAACGGGGCCTGCTCGTGGTTCCAGCGGGACACGGAGGGGCTGCACATGAACTCCCTCTACGTCGACACCCCGGCGGCCCGCCGGACCATGGGCGACTTCCAGGAGGCGCTGCGCCTCACCGTGCAGGAGATCGCCCGGTCCGGCGGATTCCGCCGACCCATCGCGCTGACCGCGCCGCGGCGGCCGGTACGGACCCCGCTGGACGTGGCCGCGTTCGCCCGCCGGGGCTGAGCGGCGCCGTCCGGGTCGGGTCGGGGAGCGATCCGGGCAGGTCGCGCACAGCTCCGCGGCAGGTCGGCGACGGCGGCGAGATCGGGTGGGGCCGCCCGGCCCCACCCCCGCCCCCGGGTCAGAGGCGGGACGCGCGGCCCAGCAACAGGGTGCGTTCCTGGGCGTTGCGCGTGAGCGAGGCCGCCCGCTCGAACTCCGCTCGGGCCTCCTCGTTCCGGCCCAGCCGCTCCAGCAGGTCTCCTCGTACGCTCGGCAGCAAGTGGTAGGCGTGCAGGGCCGGTTCCTCGGCCAGGGCATCGACCAGCGGCAGGGCCGCGGCCGGGCCGTCGGCCATCGAGACGGCCACCGCCCGGTTGAGTTCCACCACCGGGGACGGGATCAGCTGGACGAGCCGCCCGTACAGTGCGGCGATCCGTGGCCAGTCGGTGTCCTCGTAGCGGACGGCCGCCGCGTGGCAGCCGGCGATCGCGGCCTGGACGGAGTACGGGCCGTTCCCCGCCCGGCCCAGCGCCCGGGCGCCCCGGTGGATGAGCATGCGGTTCCACCGGGACCGGTTCTGGTCGGCGAGCAGCACGGGCTCCCCGTCGGGGCCGGTGCGGGTGGTGATCCGGGAGGCCTGGAACTCCAGCAGTGCGGCCAGGCCGTGCGCCTCGGGCTCCTCGGGCATCAGCGCGGCCAGTACGCGGGCCAGACGCAGGGCGTCCTCGCACAGGGCGGGCCGGACGAGGTCGTCGCCGGCGGTGGCCGAGTACCCCTCGTTGAAGACGAGGTAGATGACCTCCAGGACCGAGGAGAGCCGTGCGTCGCGGTCGGCGCCGTACGGAACCTCGAAGGGCACCCCCGCCTTGGCCAGGGCCCGCTTCGCCCGGACGATGCGTTGGGCGACGGTGGCCTCGGAGGTGAGGAAGGCGCGGGCGATCTCCTGCGTGGTGAGGCCCCCCATCAGGCGCAGGGTGAGCGCGATCCGGGCCTCGGTGGCGAGGACGGGGTGGCAGGAGGTGAAGATCAGGCGCAGCAGGTCGTCGTCGATGTCCTCGGGATCGGCCGGCTCGGCGGGCGGTGGCACGTCCGCCAGGCTCCGGCCGACCTCCGCGAGCTTGCGCGCGTAGATCTCCTTGCGCCGGACGAGGTCGATGGCGCGGTGCTTGGCGGTGGTCATGAGCCAGGCGCCGGGCCGGTCCGGAACGCCCTCCTTCGGCCACTGCTCCAGGGCCGCGACGAGGGCGTCCTGGGCGATCTCCTCGGCGATGCCCACGTCCCGTACGACGCGGGCGACCGAGGCGATGATCCGCGCGGACTCGATCCTGAACACCGCTTCGACCGCTTGGGCCGCACTCACTGCCGTCACGGCCACCCATCAGAGCAGCCGTGACGAGGCAGGGCAAACGCGGCGCGGACGCGCGGGATCACATCTCCTGGATCTCCCGGACCTCGGCGCTGATCTTCCATTCCACCGGGTGGATCTCGAGGAAGCGCCGGGTCCACTCGATGGCCTCGGCCTTGTCCTTGCACTGGCTGAGGGAGTAGCCGCCGACGACCTCCTTGGTCTCGGTGAACGGGCCGTCGGTGTAGCTGATCTTCCCGCCGGACCAGCTGAGGCGGGTGGCCTCGGAGGTGGGGAGCAGTCCGGCGGTGTCGAGCATGACACCCGCCTTGGTGATCTCCTCCAGGAGAGCGCCCATGCGCTGCTCGAACTCGGGCGGGAAAGCGGTGTCGGCGGGCAGGTCCTGCTCGTTGATGCGGATCATCGTCAGGAAGCGCGGCATGGTGACTCCTCGGTCGGGAGGGCGGGGACTCTCCCCGCCTCTCACCCCTGCGTCGAACGGGAGACGCCCGGATCGACAGCCTCCGGGAAATTCTTCGAAGTTTTTTCCGGGGCGGCCACCGCGGTGCCCCGTCCGGGGTTCGATCGGTCCACCAGGCCTGACTACTCGCGAGTAGGATCGCGGGACCGGACTCCTAGGACCCCTTCGAGAGGACCTCCCCGATGCCTCGCGCCTCCTCCCCCTTCCTGTTGGCCGGCCTCCTGGCCACGGCAGCGGTCGCCCACGCGGTCGCGCCGAAGAAGTTCGACGCGACCGTGCCCCGTTCACTGCCGGGCAGCCCGCGCGGGTGGACGTACGCCAGCGGGGCGGCCGAACTGGCCCTCGCGGCCGGCGTCGCCCATCCGCGCACCCGCCGGGTGGCCGCGCTGGCCACGGCCGCCTTCTTCGTCGGCGTGTTCCCGGCGAACGTGAAGATGGCCGTCGACGCGCGCCACGGCTCCCCCCGCACCCGGGCCGTGACGCTCGGCCGGCTGCCGCTGCAGGTACCGCTGGTGCTCTGGGCCCGCAAGGTGAGCCGAAACGCCTGAGGCCGCGGATCCGGTCTCGGAACGGGCCTTCGAACCGGTCGCCGCAGCCGTCACCGAGCCGCGGTGGTCAGCGGCTGTCCCCCGTCCAGTCCCAGTGCCCCGGGTCCCCCGCGCGGCGGAGGTAGTGGGCGCGGCCGCCCGCTCCGTAGCGGCCTATCTCCGTCGGGAGCCTCGCCTCCTCCATCAGCTGGGGCGCGCTCCAGCCGGTGACGTCCAGGAGGAGCCCGTCGAGCGGCCCGCCGACCAGCTCGCCGTAGGTGCGTCCGGGGCGCGGTCCGGGGTCGGGGTCCTCGTGGTCGGCGCCGTAGACCCGGCGCCGCAACATCCTGTCGTCCATACCGATCAGCTTCACAGCCACCACTGACAACGGACCCGGCGGCCGCGGGTCGGCGCGGCGGCGATGATGGGGGCCGCCCTCCCGATCCGGGGAGGCGCACGAGCGAGGAGCGACACGTATGGCACGTCGGGTGCACCAGCCACTGGAGAACCGGGAGTTCGACTTCATCCTCTCGATGACGACCGGACCGGTTCTCGCGTACTTCTGCGGCACCTGGCCCAAGGCCGTCGAGGCGTGCCGCGCGATGGACGCGGTCGTCGGGGAGCTGATCGAGGAGTACGGCACGCGGTTCACCGCCGTCCGCACCGATATGACCCGCTGCCCGGAGCCGACCAGGCGTTACGGGGTGACGGGCGCGCCGACCGCCGTGCTCATCAAGGACGGCGAGACGGTCGCGAGCCACGCGGGACCGATGACGCGTGAGGAGTTCCGCGCGTTCCTGGACGCCCACCTCTGAGCGTCCCCGGGTTCAGAGCAGGGTCACGGCCCGGCGTTCCAGGGCGCGGGAGCCGTCCACCAGGGCGGCGAACTCGTCGAAGAGGGCGCGCCGACCGGGGGCGTCCGTGTCGGGGGCGGCCTCGCGTGCCAGTTCCGCGAGCCTGGACCAGTTGCCCGCCGAGTCGCGGAACAGGGCGGCCGCCTCCGACCGTCCCGCGAGGTCGAGGAAGTCCGCGTAGAGCGGGCGTGTGGCGCCGGGCGCGGTCCATTCCTCCTCCAGGCACGCGTACAGCCGCCGGGTCCCCGCGAGGAACGCCTCCGGGGAGCCGAAGCGGCGTTCCCAACCGGTCCTGGTACGGACGTCGCGCAGCTGGGCGGCGAGCTTCTCCATGCCCGAGAAGCCGAAGTTGACGTCGAACCGGTTGCCCAGCACGGGCCCGGTGAGGCGGGCGGCCGTGGCGGCCACGGCCCCGTCGATGTCAGGGGCGCCGGCGGCGGGGCCGGTGGGTACGAGCATCCGGTGACGGCCCTTGCGATGGCCGCTCCAGGCCTCGCCGAACTCCCGCTCCGCGATCCGGTACGGGGTCGGCGCCCCGTCCTCCACGCAGAGGATGTCTCCCTCGTATCCGGCGAGGACCACGGTGTACGGATCGGCCGCGGCCATCTCGTCCGGGATCCCACCGTGCCAGGGGAGCCGGGACCGGTCCACGGCGCAGAACACCGGACGGCCGGCGTCGAGGGCGGCGCGCACGCGGTCCCAGCGGGGCCGGGAGCTGTGGGTGACCTCGTAGGGGACGCCGAGCCGGCCGAGGGCGGCTTCCACCCAGGGGTCGGGGTGGGCCTGCGCCACGATCGTCAGCAGGGGTGGGTGCCCGGCGTACTCGAAGACGAAGTACATGAAGCCGATCCCGCCCGCGAGGCCCGCGACCAGTTCCTCCTCGTGCACGCTGCCGAGGGCGTGCCGGACCAGGGAGCTCTCTCGATGCCGCCCGGTGCCGAAGTCCTCGTAGAGGAGTCCGGTGGGCTTCGGCAGGGGTGCCTGCTCGGTCATCGGGCCAGCGTAGCCCCGAGGTCCGGCAGCCGGATTTCCTGTACAGTTGTCCAGGAAATATCGACCGGTAGAAGTGGAGGCGGCCATGCACGCGGTCGCTCAGATCCTGATCGGCCTCGTGGCCGCGCTGCACGTGTACTTCATGGTTCTGGAGATGTTCCTGTGGCAACGGCCCCCGGGGCGGGCCCTGTCGGGCTTCGACGCGGACACCGCCCGCCTCACCGCGCCGCTCGCCGCGAACCAGGGCCTCTACAACGGCTTCCTCGCCGCCGGCCTGGTCTGGTCGCTCGTGATCGACTCGCTCGCCACCCAGATCTTCTTCCTCGCCTGCGTCGTCGTCGCCGGGATCTACGGGGCGGCGACCGCCAACCGCCGGATCCTGGTGGCACAGGCCCTGCCCGGCGCCCTCGCGCTCGGCGCGGCGCTGCTGGCCGCATGAGCCCGGAGGCCCCGCGTAGGGAAGAGCCGCGTCCGGAGGGCCTTCGCGCGGAGGACCCCCGTACGGCCCGGACGAAGGGGCGGCTGCGGACGAGCCTGCTGGCCGAGTGCGCCGACCGGCCGCTCGCCGAGGTCAGCGTCTCGGCCGTGGTCCGCCGGGCCGGTGTCGGCCGCGCCACCTTCTACCTGCACTACGAGGACCTCACGGCGCTGGCCGTGGACGCCTGCGCGGATGTGGTGCACGCGGCGGTCGACGCCCTGCACGCCTGGCAGACCGGCCCGTCACCACTCCCCCCGACCCGACCCCCCGCCGCACTGGCCGCCTTCCTGGCGCAGGCGGCGGACCGGGCGCCGCTCTACCGGACCCTGCTCCTCCCGGGCGGCGACGGCCCGCTCGGCAGGCGCCTCCACCGGGAACTGCGCGCCCGGGCCGTGGCGGAACGGGCGGCGGTGGGCGCCCCGCACCCCGAGCTGGTCGGGTCGGCGGTCGCGGCCGCGTTCACCGGCGTCCTCGCGGACTGGCTGCACGAGGACATCCGGGCGGATCCCGAGGCCCTGGCGGACCACCTGTGGCGGCTGCTGATGGCCCTCCACCGCGCGATCGGGCCGGGCGGCGGCGGAGGGCATCCGACCCGGGCCCGGTAGCGGACCACCCGGAACGCACGAGGCCCCGCCGGGTGGACCGGCGGGGCCTCGCGTCACGGGCCGAGCTCGTGAAGTGGACTACCTGAGCGGAACCACCCGCTCAGCCTGCGGACCCTTAGGGCCCTGGGAGACGTCGTACTCGACGCGGGCGTTCTCCTCCAGCGACTTGAACCCGGTGGTCTCGATCGCGGAGAAGTGCACGAACACGTCGGGGCCGCCGTCGTCCTGCTGGATGAAGCCGAACCCCTTCTCCGAGTTGAACCACTTCACGATGCCTGTTGCCATCTGGCTGATCCTTCACAACGTTCCACTGCGGGCCGCACACGCGGCCGTCTCGATCCTGCCCAACGGCCCCCCGGAGCACACGCTGAACGCGGCCGACCGGGGCAAGAGCGCACATTCGAACTTCTGGCCGCCTCGTCCGTCGAAAGAGGGACCGAAACGTGATCCGAAGCGCCCCGTGGGGATTCACGCACCACCGTCGGCGGCGGGCAACGACGCGACGGATCGGGGTCGAGGGGCCGCCGCGAGCGCCCGCCGCGGACCGCCGAAGCGGCAGCCCAGGCAGTCGGCGTGCCCCGCGTGGGCGCCGGTGTCCCGGGTACGCCAGTCCCAGTCGGCCTCCGGTCGAGGTCCGCTCGGCTTGCCCCACCCGGCGAGGTGCAGCAGCCAGGTGACGATCCCGGCCACGGCGACGACGCCGAGGCCGAGCCAGATCCCGGGGACCCAGGCCGCGCACACGGCGGCGCCCGCTCCCGCGAAGCCCAGCAGGGCCAGGCCGGTTCCCGTCCAGCCGGCCACCGTGTGGCCGAGGTCTACGTGGCCGTGCGCGCTCATGGTTCTCCCTGGTCGGACCGACAGCAGTACGCTCGAGGGCGGGAAGCTTATTTCGCAAGGTAAGCATCTCACTCACTAAGTAACTTAGATGCTAAGGAGTATTTGGGTGCAGGGCAAGACCCGCCCCCCGGCCACGGCCGGCGAGGCGATTTCGCGCATGGACCAGTACGTCGCCCTCGGCATCGTCGGCCAGCAGGAGGTCGCGCAGCTGCTCGGGCTCAACGTCACCGACCTGACCTGCCTGGGACACATCCTGGGTGCCGGGGAGACCCCGCTCGCCGCCGGTGACCTCGCCGGACTCCTGGACCTGACCACCGGCGCCGTCACCGGGGTGCTCAACCGCCTCGAACGCGCCGGCTACGCGCGACGGGTCCCCGACCCGGCCGACCGGCGCCGGGTGCGGGTGGTGGCCGACCCCACGGCCGCCGCGCGGGTCATCGCCGTGTACCAGCCGATGTACGACCGACTGGCCGTCCTCTTCGCCGACTACACCCCCGACGAGATCGCCGTGATCGCCGACTGGTTCGGCCGCGCCGCGGTCGAGATCCGCGCGCACTGCGCGCAGGTGCGTTCGGGGGAACTGACCGCCGGGGAGGTTTAGGGCCCGCTGGTACCATGGGCGGTTGACCATCTCCTTCCTTCTTCCCTCCTTCTTTCTGCTTCGAAAGGTCCTGCATGAGGAACCCGTCAGCTCATGGGCGCTTCGGTGTGAAGGGCGGTGCCAAGGCCGGTGCCCGCACTCCCGCCAAGGCCGCCCGCGCCCTCGGCCCGCAGGGTGAGTTCACGATGCACGCGCCGAAGGAACCCGCGCTCGCGCCGGTGAAGTCCTTCGCGGAGCTCGACCTGCCCCGTGAGCTGATGGAGACCATGGCCTCGCTGGCCGTGACGGAGCCGTTCCCGATCCAGGCCGCGACGCTCCCGAACGCGCTGGCCGGCCGGGACGTCCTCGGCCGCGGCCGCACCGGCTCGGGCAAGACCCTCGCCTTCGGCCTGGCACTGCTGGCCCGTACGGCGGGGCAGAAGGCGGACCCGAAGCGCCCGCTGGCGCTGGTCCTCGTACCGACGCGCGAACTGGCGCAGCAGGTGACCGAGGCGCTGGAACCGTACGCCGCGGCCCTGAGGCTACGGATGGCCACCGTCGTCGGCGGGCTGTCCATCGGCCGCCAGGTGAGCTCCCTGCGTACCGGTGCCGAGGTCGTGGTGGCCACCCCCGGGCGGCTGAGCGACCTGGTGGGGCGGCGGGACGTACACCTCGAGCGCGTGAAGATCACCGTGCTCGACGAGGCCGACCAGATGTGCGACATGGGCTTCATGCCGCAGGTCACCGAGATTCTGGACCAGGTGCACCACGCGGGACAGCGGATGCTGTTCTCGGCGACCCTGGACCGCAATGTCGACCAGCTCGTCCGCACGTACCTCAAGGACCCGGTCTCGCACTCCGTGGACCCGCAGGCGGGCGCGGTGTCCACGATGGACCACCACGTGCTGCACATCCACGCGGCCGACAAGGTCTCGGCGGCGACCGAGATCGCGGCCCGGGACAACCGGGTGCTGATGTTCCTCGACACCAAGCACGGGGTCGACCAGTTCGTGAAGCACCTGCGGGCCATGGGCGTACGGGCGGAGGGCCTGCACAGCGGCAAGTCTCAGCCGCAGCGCACCCGGACCCTGGCTCAGTTCAAGACCGGGGCCGTCACCGTCCTGGTCGCGACGAACGTCGCGGCGCGCGGCATCCACATCGACGACCTCGACCTCGTGGTCAACGTGGACCCGCCCGCCGACCACAAGGACTACCTGCACCGGGGTGGCCGCACCGCCCGGGCCGGCGAGTCCGGCCGGGTCGTCACCCTCGTCACCCCGAACCAGCGTCGGGACATGGTCCGCCTGCTCGCGGACGCCCGGATCCGGCCGACGATCACGCAGGTACGGTCCGGCGAGGCGGCACTGACCCGCATCACCGGCGCCAAGGCCCCCTCCGGGGTCCCGCTGGCGGGCTCGGCACCGACCGACGCCAAGGGCAAGCCCTCGGGCTCGGAGCTCGCGTTCCGCGGCATGGGTACCCGCCCGGGCCGGGGCAAGGAGTCCCGCAAGACGATCGAGGCCCGTCAGCAGGCCGAGGCCCGCCGTGCGGCCCGGGTGCGCCGGGGCGTCTGACCCTCGAGGACCGACCGCGTACGCCGCGCGCCCCCGGACCGGATCCGGTCCGGGGTGCGCTGACGGCCTTCGGCGTCAGCCCCTGCGGCGGCGGTTGCGCGCCACGATCGCGCGGGTGACCACGGGCGGGAGGAGGTCCTTGGCCAGCTTGCGCCAGCGGACGCCGGGCTTGCGCGCGGCCGGCTTGCGTGCGGCGGGAGTCGCGACCGGCGCCGGTTCCGCCGGCGGCGCGGGATGCAGCGGCTGCGGGGACTCCGGCGCGATCACCCCTTGGTCCGCGATGCGTACCAGGGGGTGGCCGTCGACCATCTCCACGCCGTGCCAGAGGTCGGTGCGCTCCTCCAGCCAGGCGAGCAGCGCCGTCCGGTGGGGCTTCGGGTCGCCCCAGGTCGCGTAGAGCTTCGAGCCCGAGATGCAGATGGGGTGCAGTTCGCCCGTGGCCACCGCGCCCCACACGGCGGCCGCGACGCCGGGGGTGTGCTCGGAGCGGTAGTCGTCGAAGGCCACCACGGCGTCCGGGGTCGTGACGATCCGCGAGGACGCGATGTCCGTGGCGACGTGCTCGTAGAGGTGCGAGGCGTCGATGTGCACGAAGCGGCAGCTCGCCGGCTTGACCTCGTCGGCGACGACCGAGGTGGGGGCCTGGATCAGCGTCGGCAGCGCCTCGTGGAAGGCCAGGTAGTTCGTCTCGAAGCCCCGCCGCGTGAGCGTGGGGTAGGACTGGCGGTTCTCCGCGATGTTGAAGTCGTCCGTCGCGGGCGAGTCGAAGAGGTCGCAGACGGTGAACTTCTCGCCGGGCCGGAGGTACCGACCGAGAAAGATCGCACTCTTCCCCATGAAGGCGCCGAGCTCCAGCAGGTCGCCCGGCTGCCCCTCGTCGCTGTTCTGACGCGTCAGGAACCAGTCGAAGAGCGCCTGGTCGTACGCCGAGAACCAGCCTTTGACCTCGTCGTACGTGGTGGGTACGAGCGGAGCCGGCTCACCGTCGGGGGTCGTGACGGAAGCTTGAGAAACGTGCGACACGGAGAGTCATCCTCCAGCGAAGTGGCATCGGTCTTCACGCGGATACCCGGCCGGGTAACGGCACTTTATGCCCTGGATGGACGTGTGACGAGATGTAAACGCGATCATCCTGTGATTCCTGCCCCACCGGTCCGGAGCGGAGTGATCCGGTCCGGGGCCGACGGCGCGATACGGACGCACCGGGTCCGGGCGGCGGGGCCTCGGCCGCCGGCAACCGCGGTGCGCGGCGCCGCGGACGGGTGAGCTCCGTGATCCCGGTCGTGCCGTGATCAGCCGCGGGGTTTCCCGTCCGACCGGTCCGTCTCGCCCTCGTCGTCCTCGTCGGCGGCCCGGTAGTGGTAGGCGTCCCACCAGTCGTCGTCCTCGTCCGTCGGCTCGTCGTCGTCCGGCTCGTCGTCCGCGGACACGACACCGCGCCACCTCCGGTCGTCGTCGGCGCTCCGGCGGACGTCGAGCCGCCGCTGCTCGTCCAGCGCCGCGAGCGCGGGATGGGACCGCCTACGGGCATGGTCCCCCAACGGGTCCTCGCACGCCGTACGCGCGCGGACCGCCCGGTCGGCGCCTTCGGCGAGGCCGAGTGCCGCGAGGCCCGCCGCGGCCACCGCGGAGGCGACCCACTCCCGGAGCCCGTGCGGGGGCGCCAGAACCAGCAGCACGCCCGCCACGCACCAGAAGCTCAGCAGCAGGACCACGGCCACGCAGCCGCAGCAGTCCAGGAGCCACCCCCGGTCGTGCGTCGGGGTGCGCGGGATCCGGGGGACGTGGGGCAACGACGCCTCCCGTTCCCGTGCGTACGCCCAGTGCCACGTCAGGTACTCGGTGTCGTACCGGACGACGCGGCCGATCGACACGGGCTCGGGATCGTACCGACGTACGGCGTCCAGCAGAGCGGCGGGCAACGGGTGGGCGGGCGGCGGCCGGCCGGGGTCGCGGCCCTCCTCGGTGAGCCGCGCCGCCCCTTCCGCGTCGATGTCGAGGTATCCGCCGAGCAGCAGCTCGGCGGCCGCCGCCTCGGACTCTTCGAAACTCAACGCGGCGGCGTGGTACGGCTCCAGGTCCAGGCCGGCGACCAGCCCGAGGACGGTGCGCCGCAGCCGCGCCCGACGCCACCACCGGAGGCCGATGACCGCGTACACGGCGGCGGCGACGGTGAACGTGGAGGCGGCGAGGACGAGTTGGAGCACGCGTCGAGGCTACGTCCGCGACCGCCGGGGCGAACACGCAATTTCCGGCGCACCGTTCAGGTCAGACCGGCTCCTCGACCAGGGCGAAGCCTTCGGGCAACTCCCACAGGAACGCGCGGCGCGCGGGATCGCTCTCCTCCTCGGCCATCTTCCCGAGCAGGTCGAGGAATTCGCCACGCTGATCGTCCGACAACCGGCTCAGTACGTGGCACACCCACTCCATCATGCGGACGGCGTCGTCCTGATCCATCTGTTCGTCCTCGCTGCCGTCGACGAACCGGAGGACATCGACCAGGGCCTCCGCGAGGGCATGGGTCAACGACGGGTACACGGACATGGGTAGGGCCTCCCCCGGACGGTCTGAGCAGTAACGGCCATCCGACCACACCCCACCGACATCGCCCCCGGCCGTCGGCCGTCGGACCGAGCACCGGACCCCGGAGTCGCCGTTCAGACCGCGGTGCCGCGCCGCAGGCGTTCGGCGGCCGCGTTGCGGACGCGGCGGGTGCGGGCGTCGGCGGCCAACAGGGTCAGGGCATCGTACGAGGTGAGCAGGCGGACGGCGGTGCGCTGGCACCAGTCGGAGGCGGCGGTGAGCTCCTCGGCGGACCAGGCCTCGCCGCGGGTGACGGCCTTGAGCAGGCTCCACTCCCGCAGCCGGCGCTCGGGGAAGGCCCGGCCGGCGAGGGCGGCGGCCATGGCCAGGGCCCAGGCGGGGAACTCGTCCTCGGCCAGCAGTTGTACGGCTCGCCGGTCGAGGTGGGTGACCACCGCGCTCTCGGCCATCACCCCGTCGGGATCGCGCAGCACGGCGGCCACCACCTCCGCCTCGCCCCGCACGCCCGCGCCCGGGCCCGGCGCCGCGGCCAGGGACTCCAGGTGGCGGGCGTAGCGCCAGTGCTCGGGGGGCTCGTCGGGGTCGGGGCCGTTCATCGGGCCCTGCGCCGGTATGCCCGTGGCGGGTCGCTGCTGGTCGTTTCCTCGCGCCATGGCACCCATTCCACACGATCTCCGTCGGCGGCCGGCGGTCAGGGTGCCGTCAGGGGCCGTTCCGCAGTGCGGGGCAGGCATCGATCTCCGTCCGTGGCCGTCCGGTGGCCGTCAGACCTGCTCGAAGTGGAAGGACTTGATGAAACAGTCGCGGGGCTGACCGATCGCGAAGAAGACGCAGTCCACGAGCGACTGGGCGGTGAGCGGGTCCTTCGCGGTGCGCGGCGCGCCCTCCCAGGACTCCGAGAGCGGGTCGTGGTTGTCGAAGTCCGGCGGGTAGAGGGAGATGACGCGGACGCCCTGGTCGCGCAGCCTGCGGGAGAGGATCTCGGTGAATCCGGCCTGGGCGCTCTTGCCGGCGTAGAAGGCGGCGTGGGCGTCCGACCGGTGGTGACCGGTCTCCCCGCAGCCGGAGATCATGGTGACGATGTCCGGCACGGTCGACTTCAGGAGCAGCGGGAGGAAGGCCTTGGTGGCCAGGACCGTACCGGTGGCACCGGAGGCCAGGGTGTCGATCACGTCCTCGTCGGAGGCGGACAGCAGGTCCGCGCCGTGCTGGTAGCGGGAGCCGTTGTTGACGAGCACGTCCACGTGCTCGGCGCGGGCGGCGACCGCGGCGGCGAACTCCCGTACGGAGGCGGGGTCGGCGAGGTCGCAGCGGTAGGCGTGGACGCGATCCGCGTCGTGGCCCTGGGCGCGGATCTCGTCGCGGACGCGTTCGGCGGCTTCGAGGGTGCGGGCGGAGAGGTGGACCTCGGCGCCCCCGCTCGCGAATCGGAGGGCGAGGGTGCGCCCGAAGTCGCGACCGGCGGCGGTGATGACGACGCGGTGGTGTTCCAGAGCCATGTCTGCGCTCACTCCTGATTCGTGGTCTGCACATATGTTCTCAGGCGTGTGCGGTGTCGGGCCGTGCGGGCCGGGGCAGGCCGGGGGACCGCGGAGGGCCGGGCCGTTCGCGGCGCCCGGGGGCACGGCGCGGACGTGTACCGGCCCTCCGCGCCACCCCTCAGGCCTCGCCGGTCCCGTGCTCGGCCTCCTGGTCCGCCTCCGGCAGCGGAGCCCCGGTCTCCAGCAGCGTCTTGAGGCTGGACGCGAGCATGGGCCAGGCCCGGCCGCACATGCCGATCAGGGTGCCGCCGGGTTCGAAGTCCTCGTGCAGGATGGTCAGCCGGGCGAGGGTGTCACCGACGGGCTCGATCTCGTACGTCACCTTCGTACGGCGCTCCTTCGCCAGTTCGGCCCGCAGTTCCTCGCCGATCCCGGCAGAGGCCGCCCACTGCGGGGTGAAGGTGTGCCAGGTGTAGGAGAGCAGGCGGTCCGGAACGCAGTCGAGGACCACCTGTTCGGGGTCGCTGGTACGGGCGCCTCGCTCGACCCAGTCCATCGGCGAGCCCACCGCCCAGTCGGTCTCGAAGCTCAGGCCCCAGTACCGGCGGGTGAAGGCGGGCTCGGTGAGGGCCTGCCAGACCCTGGCGGGATCGGCCTGGATGTACAGGGTGTAGGTGATCGCGCTGTCGCTCATGGCCCCATGCTGCGGGACCGCGGACCGCGGACGCCGGATTTCCCGATCATGGCGGTGGTCGCGGGCGGTGTCGGAGGCCGCTCGCACCCCGGTCGGTGGGCCGCCGGGACCGCCGTCGGTTCACGGGGAAGGCGAGCCCGCACAGCCCGAGGCCGGCTCCCGCGGGCCGAGTCCGAGAGCCCGCTCGTGCCGGTCCACCGGGTGCGGTGGTCGGGGACCGGGTCACGCTGCCACGCGGCCCGACGCCGGCGGGTCCGCGGACAGGTGGCGTCGGCCTCGACGGCCGCCGCCGTCCGCGGTGCGAGGTCCGGGATGACGGCGTCCTCGTGGCAGCTGATCGACCAGGCGCTGGTGAATCCCCGGTGAATCCCCTGTCCTCGACGGTAGGCGGCGCCACCGACACCTCACCGCCGGGTGCCCTCCTCGGGGAGTTCGGTGGGCGGGGTACGGGTGGGGGCGGGGAGGCCGAGGCGGGTGCGGGCGGTGTGCACCGCCGCGAGCTCGTCGTCGCCCGCCCGCCCCCAGTCGCTCAGTTCGCGGACCTGTTCGGGCGTGGCCAGCAGACGGGCGTACGCCGGATCCGCGCCCGGCGGGAGGCCGGTGAGGCGGGCCGCGCCCCGGGCGTGGACGCCCGGCTCGCCCTGCCGGTAGCCGAGCGGGACGGCGTCCTGCGTGGAGCCGGCCGTCGGGGGCGGGAGGTGGGCGGCGCCGGTGGCCCGGGAGATCAGCAGCAGGACCCGGCCGTCGGGCGCGAACAGCCAGGCCGACACGTCCTGTACGGGTACCCCCTCCGGGACCGGGCCGGGGTGCCAGGCACCGTGCTGCGGGATCCGCCGGGTGCGCAGGACCCCGAGCCGGTCGAGGGCGGTCGGCGCGGTGGGGCGGCCGTCCTCCAGCAGGGCGGTGCCGGAGCCGTTGACGCGGGCGCGGAGGGCGGACAGGGCGCGGCGGGCGTCGCCGGGGTCCATCAGGGCGGGCAGGTCGGCCGGTTCGGCGAAGTGGATGCCGGTGATCTCCTGGGCGGGGAGGCGGACGGCCTCGATCCGGTCGGGGGTCCAGGTGCCGCCGTCGTAGACGTGCAGGATCTCGCCGGGGAAGCGCATCTCGGGCGGGAAGCCGGGGGTGTCGGCCGGGATCCAGTCCACGGCGAGGCCGCGCGGGTAGCGGCCGTCGACGCCGAGCTCCTCGCGCAGTTCGCGGGCGGCCGCCGCGGACGGCGCCTCGCCGGCGTCCACCGCCCCGCCGGGGAGCAGCCGGTCGGCGCGGTAGTCGACGCTCTGGACGAGGATCCGGCCGCGGGTATCGGTGACGAGGACGACGGCGGCGGTCCAGACGGCGGCCCGCGAGGCCCCGTACTCCGCCGGGGTCATCCAGGTCCCCGTCCGCTCCCGATCGTCCTCGTCGTCGATCGCGCCCTGGTCGGTCAGCTGCGGCATCGGACTCCGTTCACCGTGGGTGGACCCGCCGACCTGTGCAACAGGGGGCACGGCCGCCGGGTTACGGCGACCGGTCCGCCCTCCTCGACTCCCCGTCTCTTTGCCGCCCCTATACCTCCTTATTACTTGGTTATGCATCTCCTGGTACGTTCCGGATGCGGACTGGCGGTGTGAAAACCGTCGGTCCGACCACTTCGCACGCACGCTCGGCACGCGCGCACCGCACGGACCCAGGAGAGACCTCTCACATGCGACGCGCCTCTCCCACGGGCCGGCTGGCCGGGGTCGACGCCGTACGCGGCCTGGCCGTCCTCGGCATGTTCGCCGTGCACGTCGGCCCCAGCCCGGAACCGGAGGGCGCCGGTCATCTCCTCGTCGCGGCCGACGGGCGCGCCCCGGCCCTCTTCACCCTGCTCGCCGGCTTCTCCCTGGTCCTCGCCCAACGCGGGTCGGACCCGGCGCAGCGCCCGGCGGGCTGGGCCCACCGTTGGCGTCCCCTGCTGATCCGCTGCGCGCTGCTGGCCGTGCTCGGCGTCATTCTGGCGTCGTTGTGGCCCGGGATCCTGGTCATCCTGGCCTTCTTCGCCGTGTACTTCCTGGCGGCGGAGCCCTTCACCCGACTGTCCACCCCGGTGCTCACCACCGTGGCGGGCGCGTCGGTGGTGGTCGGCCCGCTGTCGTCGTTCCTGCTGGGCCCGGTGTTCGGCTACGAGGTGTCCGGGCGCGGCCTGGTCCCCGAGGCCGGCGACCTCGCCAGTTGGTCCGGGCTGGGCCGCGTGTTGTTGGAGCTGGTGCTCACCGGGGCGTATCCGCTGGCCACCTACTTCCCTTACGTGCTGGTCGGGATGGCCCTCGCCAAGTCGTGCGACGTGCGGGTGCGGTCGGTGGCCCGGCGGATGGCGGTGTGGGGCACGGTGGCCGCCGTCGCCGGGTACGGCTCGGCCTGGCTCGCGAGCCATGTGTTCGGCGCCCGGCAGCGGCTGTTGGAGGTGATCGCCGTCCACCACCCGGAGGCCGTCTCCGCCGCCGACCCGGTGCGGGAGGTCCTGAGCGGCCAGTACGGCGCCGTGCCCAGCACCTCCTGGGACTGGCTGCTGGTGGCCGACCCCTACAGCCAGACCCCGCTGGAGACGCTGGGCAACGCGGGTGTGGGCTGCGCCCTCATCGGCCTGTGCGCGCTCGCCGCGCGGCACGGGGTGGGCGTGCGCCTGCTGCGGCCGCTCACCCTGCTCGGGGCGATGGCGCTGAGCGCGTACGTCGTCCACGCGCTGGTGCTGGCCGGTCCGGCGCACGGCGCCGCGTCCTGGTCGGCCTGGCTGGCCTTCAGCGCCTCGGCCCTGGTCCTGACCTGGGCCTGGCAGCGGATCTGGGCCGACAGCCCGCTGCGCCGCGGCCCGGTGGAACACGTGCTGCGGCTGGCCACGCGGGGGCGCGGCGCGGCCTGAACGCGCACCATCACCCGTTTGTGTGACGGGGTTCGGCTCGCGCGGTGCCGGTACGGCAGGGTGGGTGGATGCAGCTGCGCCGCGCCCTGCCCCTGACCCTTGCCGCGCTCGTGTTGGCCACCGGGTGTGTGACGGTACGTCCCGACGCCCCGTCGGACGCGCTGCGGGCGGCGTCCGCGGCGGATGGTACGCAGGCCCGGCAACCGGCACCCGTCGCCCTGCCGTTGGGCCCGCTCCCTGCCTCACCCGAACCCGTCTCTCCCACGCCGACCCCGCCCGCTCGGCCTGCTTCGGACGCCTCGGATACTTCGGACGTCCGACCCCGACCGCCCGCACCGCCCGCGGTCCCGGAGGGCGGGCCGGCCCCCGTACGGGCGGCGGCCGAGCGGCCGCATCGCCCGCGCCGCGCCGAGGCGAAGGCCCCGCGCCCCAGGCGGCCCGCCCAGCGGGCCGCGGCCGCGGCGCCGACGAAGCCCCGCAAGCGGCCGCCGACGGTGGCGAAGCCCCGGCCGGCGCCGCAGCGTCCGTACGACATGTCCGCCCTGTGCGAGGCGGCCAAGGGCACGGTGCATCCGTCCATCGTGGCCCTCTGCCGCTGAAGGCGTCCTGGTCCGCCGTACGTCCGCCGTACGGGTTCGGGCATGTCCGGGCAGGCCGCGGAGATACCCTCGGAGCCGCGGAACGGACGACACGGGGAGCCAGGAGCATGTACGACGCGGGGCCGTCGGCGGTGGACGCCGTGCGGGCGCTGAAGGAGCTGGCGCGGGAACAGCCGGACGACCTGGAGCTGTTCGAGGGGTTCACGGACGCGGAGTTGGACGGCTGGGCCGTCTCGGTGCCCGAGGAGGTACGGGGCGTACTGCGGGAGATCGGCGGCCTGGGGACCGAGGACCACGAGTACCGCTTCGGGCCGCGCGGCCGAGAGGTGTTCGCGGACGGATGCTGGACCCTGGGCGAGACGGACTTCGGTGAGGGCGCGCTGATCGTGGGGGTCGGGGCCACCGGCTGGGGGCCGGTGGTGGCCGTCAACCCCTGGGGAGCCGACCCTGAAGTCACCGTCGAGGCTCCGGACTTCAGCGCATGGCTCGCCGGGTTCACCGAACGGCTCGCGGACGGGGTCGCGGACCGACCGAGGGGCACGTTCTCCGTATCGGCCACCTCCACCGTGGCGCTCGCCGAGGGAGGTGAGGCAGGTGCGGGAGACGAAGGGGCCGCAGGGGCAGCAGGGGCCGATCACGAACTCGCCGCCCTCGTCGGCCGCGGCGACCCGCTCACCGATCTTGTCGACCTGCACGACCTTCCGGGCTACCCGTGCGCGGTGGACTGGGAGCCGTACTTCTCCACCTGCCACAACACCGCCGACACCGGAAGCAGCGAGGTCCAGTTCGAGATCGTCGGCGAGGGCCGGGCCCTCCTGCTGCGCAGTGTGGTCAGCGGGGACTTCCTCGGCCGGGCCGTGCGCCGCCACCGCGTGCCCGCCGATGCCGCCCGGCGCGCGGTGGCCGAGCTGCGGGAACTGGCCTCCGCTCACCCCGACTTCGTCGTGCTCGACGCGGGCTGCGCCGACTCCGTCATCGACGGCTGGTCGGTCCCGGTCCCCGAGGAGGTCCGGACCGTGCTCCGGGAGATCGGCGGGGTGACGATCGCGGGACTTCCGGCACTGCGCCTGCGGCCCGGGGCGCCCGAGCACGCGGTGGACCCCGAACTGCACCGCATGCTCGGCGGCGACGGTTCGTACTGGCCGCTCGCGCGGATCGCCCACGGACGGAGCCACGCGCTCGCCCAGATCCGCATCGATCCGGAGACCGGCCGGTGGGGGTACGTCGTATCCGTGCCCGGCGACGGCGAGAGCCTGCGCGCCTACCCGGAATTGGCCCTGCTCGCCGAATCCCTGGCGGATCTGCTGCTGACCTTCGCGCGGCTGGCCCGGCGGGCCGCCGCGGGCGCGGACTTCGCCGCGCGGATGGCCCGGGACACCCGATGGTTGTTCCCCAACACCGGTGAGCCGTGGCCACGCCCCGCCCCGGTCGGCGAATGGGCCGGTTCGACGGACCCGCTGCTGGCGGCGGCCACCGAGCTGCCGGCGGGGACGCATGCGGCGGACCTGCGGGCCGTGCCGATCCCGAGCGACCTGTGCTTCTACCGGGCGGCCGGCTGGCCGTACGCGGCCCGGCTGGAGCGGCTGCACTTCGCGGCCGCCGGCCGGCTGGCCGCCGCGGTACCGGTGCCCACGCCCGTGCCCCCCGTGGGCTGACGGCTCCGCGGCCGGGGACCGGTTCATCCGACCGGCCCGGCCCGGCTGCCCGGGGGTGGCGGGCGCATTCGCTTGGATGGGCCGGGCGGGGACCGACCGGCGCCCCGTCCAGCCCTCACCTCCAGGGAGCCGCCATGATGAAGATCGCCCTCTTCGGCGCGACCGGCGCCGTCGGAACCCGGGTACTGCGCGAAGCGCTCCGGCGCGGCCACGAGGTCACGGCCGTCGTCCGCGATCCGGCGCGGCTCCCGGACTCCGGGAGCGGCACCGGGGCCGGGGCGCTCGTGGTGGTGCGCGGCGATGTCCTCGATCCGGCGTCCGTGGCCGCGACGGTGGCCGGGCACGATGTGGTGGTCAGCGCCTTCGGACCCGGCCGCGGGGACCCGGCCGCCCTCGTGACCGCCGCGAAGGCGCTGATCGGCGGGGTGCGGTCGCTCGGTGCCGACGCGCCCGCGCCGCGGGTGGTCGTGGTCGGCGGGGCGGGGTCCCTGCGTACCTCCGGAGGGGCGGCGGTCTGGGACGAGGCCGGTGTTCCGGCGCCTGTCCTGGCCCTGATGCACGCCCACGGGGACGCCTTGGACTTCCTGCGGACCGTGCCCGTGGAGCAGGTGCGGTGGACCTGTCTGAGCCCGGCCGCGCGGATCGAGCCGGGCGAGCGGACGGGCACGTACCGGCTGGGGCTCGACGATCTGGTGGTCGACGAGGAGGGCCGGAGCCGGATCTCGACGGAGGACTTCGCCGTCGCCCTGGTCGACGAGGTCGAGCGTGACGCGCACGCGGGCCGGCGGTTCACCGTCGCCCACTGAGCGGCCCGGCAGGCGTGCGCCGGCCCTGAGGCGACGTGCGGGAGACGGGGAACGGGGCTTATTGGGTGGAGTGGGCCGGTCGGGTTACCTACAGTGACCGGGCACCCGATGTCGAGCAGGAGCGGATCATGCGCATCCACTATCCCCGTACGCCGCACCTGCCCTGGTCCCCCGGGGTGGCGTCGGACGACGTCCGGGTCGTCGGGTCGGCCGGCCTGGTCGGGCGCGAGGTGGTGGTCACGGAGAAGCTCGACGGTGAGAACACCACCCTGTACGCGGACGGCCTGCACGCGCGCTCGCTCGACTCGGCGCACCACCCCTCGCGGGCGTGGGTCAAGGGCCTCCAGGGTCGGATCGGCCCCGGGATCCCGGCCGGGTGGCGGGTGTGTGGGGAGAACCTCTACGCCCGGCACTCGATCCCGTACGAGGACCTGGACAGCTGGTTCTACGGATTCTCGGTGTGGGACGGGGAGCACTGCCTCGACTGGGACCGGACCGTACGGTTCCTGAGCGGCCTCGGCGTGCCCACCCCGCGCGTGCTGTGGCGGGGCACCTTCGACGAGCGCGCGCTGCGCCGGCTGAAGCTCGACACGGCGCGCCAGGAGGGGTACGTCGTCCGGACGGTGGCCGGCTTCGCGCGCGAGGACTTCGGGCGGTGCGTGGCGAAGTGGGTGCGGGGCGGCCATGTGCAGACGAGTACGCACTGGATGTTCGCGCAGGTCGTGCCGAACGGGCTCGGTCCGACGGCCCCGTTGTGGGCCGTGCGCTCGGGGGCCGAGGTCGATCTGCCGGGCCTGTCCGCCGCCCTCGGGCCGAGGGCGGCCACTGCCCCGGACCCCACCGACTCCACCTTCGCCGCCGACGCGGAGGAGGTCGCCGAGGCCGTGGCCCGGATCGACGCGGCGGGGCGGACCGGGGAGGGCCGGCTGGCCGGTGTCCTCGCCGCCGCGCTCCACCGCGAGCCGCGGGCCCGGATCGCGGCGCGGCTCGCGGCCGGCCCGGTCGGGATGGGCCTCGCGCGGCGGGTCTGCGACCTGGTGGGGCTGTACCCGTACCTGCGGCGGCCGTTCCCGGACCAGGACCGGCGGGCCGGCCTGGTCCGGATGGCCGCGGCGGCCGATCTCGGCGTGTTGCACGCGCTCGCCGGGGCGCTGGCGGACGGGCCGGCGGCGCGGGAGTGCGTGGAGTGGTCCGCACTGTGCGCCGAGGAGGCGGGGCTGCTCGGCCCGGATCCGCTGGAGGCGCTGCGTGGCGGGCTGCGCGAGGCGCTCGCCGGGCTGGACTCCGGGGCCGCGGACCGCTGCTGGGCGGAGGCCCGGCGGGCGTTCGGGCAGGGCCGGATCTCGGGATCCGCGGTGGAGGAGGCCGTGGCGGCGACCTGGCAATGGCGCGAGGGAACGTTTCCCCGGCTGATCCAGCTGTGCGGGCCCTCGGGCAGCGGGAAGAGCACCTTCGGCCGCGAACTGCCCGGCGTGGACACGTACATCGGTCTGGACGAACTGCGCACGGCCAGGGGTTCCCGGGCGGACCAGGGGGCCAACGCCGCGGTGTTGAGCGAGGGGCTGGACCGGCTCGACGCGGCGCTCGCCCGCGGCGGGACGGTGGTGTGGGACGCCACCTCGCTCACCGACCAGCAGCGCGGCCTGGCCGGCTCGGTCGCCCGGCGCCGCGACGCGCTGGTCACCCACGCCGTGGTGCTGGTGGAGGAGGCGGAGCTGGTGCGGCGCAACGGTGTGCGCCCGCATCCGGTGCCGCCGCAGGTACTGACCTCGCAGGTGCGCCGGTTCCACCCGCCGTACGCCGGTCAGGCGCACCGTACGTGGTACATCGGCGCCGCCGGGGTCGTCGAGGACACGGCCGGTGGCCTCGCGGCCGGGCTCGCGGGCACCGAACGGCAGCAGGGGCGGGGACAGGGACAGTCGCAAGGCCGGGGGGCGTACTGATGCGTACCAGCGAGGAGCTCTACCACCAGGTCCGTTGGGACTCCCGGTTCGATCCGGCGCGGTTCGTGCTCGGGCTGCTCCAGCGCGGGGCCGCGCCGAAGCGGGTCCCGCTGCCCTCCTTCGTGCCCGGCGGCGACATCCCCTGGCACCGGGTGCTGTTCGTCGAGGCGGACGGTGAGCTGGTGTGGGACCGGGCCACGGGCGTCGACCGGATCGACGTCACCACGGCGGGCCGGGTCCGCGATCCGCGCCTGCTGCGGGCCCCGTTCTTCACCGCGCGGACCCCGCACGCGTGGGACCCGGCGGGCGGCGGCACCTGGCGGCCCGCCGGGCCGGCGCCCGGGGGCGGGGACGGGACGGCCACCGGACCCTCCTCGGTGCGGCTGCTGACCTGGAACACGCTCTGGGACCGGTACGACGCCCCGCGCATCGCCACCGCCCGGCGCCGGCCGCTGCTGCTGGCCGATCTCGCGGCCGCCGATGCCGATGTCATCGCGCTGCAGGAGGTCGAGCCCGAGTTGCTCGGGATGCTGCTGGCGGCGCCGTGGGTGCGGGCCTCGTACACCCTCGGTACGGATCCGGGCGGCCGGGACGTCGCCGAGTGCGGGCTGCTGGTGCTCAGCCGGCTGCCGGTGCGGGAGGCGGGGATGCACCTGCTGCGCCCGCACAAGGCCGTCACCGCCGTCACGGTGGACACCGCGGCTGGTCCCCTGGTCGTCGCGAACACCCATCTGACCAGCGACCACAGCGAGAACGGGCACGTGCGGCGGGAAGCCGAACTCGCCCGGCTCGCGGAGGGGCTCGGCGGCATCGACACCGGCGTGGCGCTGCTGGGCGACTTCAACGACGGCCGGCACGGCGCCGAGGGACCCGCCGCCGCGCTCGGCATGCGGGACGCCTGGAGCGACGTGCACGGGACGGCGGACGCCACCCCGACCTTCGACCCGGTGGCCAATCCGCTGGCCGCGGTGGGCTCCCTGTCGGGCCGGTCGGCCCGGTTGGACCGGGTCCTGCTGCGGTCCACTGTGGCCCGGGTGACGCGGGCCGGGCTGCGCGGCGACTCCCCCGCCCCGGATGGGCTGTTCATCTCCGACCACTTCGGTGTGGAGACGACGGTGGAGTTCGGGGAACGGGGCGGCCTGCCCGTGCGTCTCGACGTACCGGCGACGGCGCGGACGGCGGTGGCGTGGCTGCCGCCGGCCTTGCCGCAGGAGGTACGGGAGCTGCGGCGCACGCTGGATCCGGCGGCCGGACGCTGGCCCGAGCACGTGAACCTGCTCTTCGGTTTCGTACCGGAGTCCTCCTTCGCCGAGGCGCTGCCGCTGCTGGCGGAGGTGGCCGCCACGACCGGGCCGTTCTCCGCCCGGCTGGAGGGTGTGCACAGCTTCGGGCACCGTGAGGACGCCACCGTCTGGCTGGATCCGGCGGCGGCCGGTGAGGCGCCCTGGCAGGAGCTCCGGCGCGCGCTCGCGGAGCGGTTCCCGGGCTGCCGGGGGCGTACGGGGGACCAAGGCGGCTACACCCCGCATCTGACGCTGGGGCGCAGCCAGGACCCGCAGCGGGCGGTCGCGGCCTTCGCGGCGCGCCTGGGCGGCCCGGTGGCGGCGCGGGTCGGGGAGTTGGCCGTGCTCTCGCGGCGCGGGGACGGGCCGATGCGGGTCCGGGCGACGGTGGCGCTGGGCACGGGCGAGGTGCGCTGGGAGCCGGAGACCGTGGAGCGGTCCGCGCCGGAACCCCGGGACGGGGCCGCCGAGTCGGTGACCGCGCGGGTCCGGGCCGCCCTCGGCGACGGGCTGGTGCATCCGGCCGGGTCGCGCCGTATGGGCTGCGCGCTGCCGGAGGCCGATCTGGACCTGGTGGCGGCGCTGCCGGGCCCGGCCGATGTGGCACTCGTACGGGACCGGGTGGCGGCGGCGCTGCCCGAGGCGGGGCGGCTGCGCGAGGTGACGGGGGCGCGGGTGCCGGGGCTGCGGTTCCGCGTGGACGGGCTGTCGGTGGATCTGGTCACGGTGGCCACCGGCGGGCTGGATCCGGCGCACGCGGTGGCTCGGCGGGCGGAGCTGGGCGAGGCGGCCGCGCTCGCGCTGAGCGCGGTCAGCGACGCCGATGCGGTACGGGAACGGGTGGGCGCGGACCGGCACGCCGCGTTCGCCGGGCTGGCGCGGCGGGTGAAGGCGTGGGCCCGGGCCCGGGGGCTCGACTCGGCCCCCTTCGGCGGACTGCCCGGGCTGGCCTGGGCGGTTCTCGCGGCGCGTACGGTGCGGGAGGTCGAGGATGCCGGCGCGCTGCCGCCCGAAGCCCTGCTGCGCGAGTTCTTCGGCAGGTGGGCCGCCTGGGACTGGCGCGAGCCGGTGTCGCTGTCGACGGCGGGCCCGGAAGTGGAGGCGGGGGTCGGCGAGCCGGATGCCGCCGAGGGTGGGCCGGATGCGATCACCGTCCTCACCCCCTCGGAGCCGGTGCGCAGTTGCACGACCCAGGTCGGGTCCGGTCTGCGGGACCTGTTGGTCCAGGAGTTGTACGCGGCCTGGGAGCTGCTGGAGTCCGGTTCCGTGGACGACGCGTGGGTCCCGGGGCCGCCTCCGCTGCACCGTCGGCACGCCGCCTGGGCGGTGGTGACCGTACGGACGACCTCCGAGGGGGAGTTCGAGGCGACCCTGGGCCGGGTGCGCGGACGGCTGCGGTCGCTCCTCGGCTCGCTGGAGCGGGCCGGTGTCACCGACGCGCACGCCTGGCCCCGCCCCTTCGAGTCGGGCCCGACCCTGGCCCGCTACGCGATCGGCCTCGGTGCCACTCCCCCGGACGCGACGCGCCTGGCCGCCCTGGCCGGCCCCTGGCGGACCGGACTGCCGGGGGTCGAGGTCGCCCGGGTGGCCGGCGGCGAGGTGCCGGACCTGGCCTGAGGGGGCGGGCCGGGGACCACGGGCGACGGTGCGTGGGTCAGATCTCGATGATGATCTTCCCTGCGGTGTGCCCGCCCTGGCTCAGCTCGAAGGCGGCCGCCAACTCGCCCAGCGGGAAGGTCTTGGCGATCGGCACCTTCAGCTGCCCGCCGTCGGCGAGTCGGCCCAGTTCGGCCAGATCGTCGCCGATCGGGCGGACCCACATCCACTCGCCGCCGGCCCCGAGCACGCTGGGGTCGGCGATGGAGGCGTGTCGTCCGTCGTCGTGGAGGACCTCCCGGGTGACGGCGCCGACGCCGCCGACGAAGTCGGCGACGACCGTGGGGCCGTCGGGAACGAGGGCCCGTACGCGGGCGGCGAGTCCGTCCCCGTACTCGACGGGTTCGGCCCCGAGCTCCCGGACCCGGTCGTGGTTGCGCGGGGAGGCGGTGCCGATGACCCGGGCGCCGAGGGCGCGGGCGATCTGCACGCCGAAGGAGCCGACACCGCCCGCGGCGCCGTGGATGAGGACGGTGTCGTCCTTGCCGGTGCCGAGGCGGGTCAGCAGTTGGTAGGCGGTGAGCCCGGCGAGCGGGAGCCCGGCGGCCTCGGCCCAGTCGAGCGAGGCGGGCTTGTGCGCGAGGGCGCGTACGGGCACGGTGACGAACTCGGCGAAGGTCCCGCCGTGCACGTAGTCCTTGCGGGCGTACGCGATGACCTCGTCGCCCTCGGCGTATTCGGGGGTGTCGATGCCGACCCGCTCGACGGTGCCGGACACGTCCCAGCCGGGCACCACCGGGTAGACGACGTCCATCAAGGGGTCGAGCCCGCCCGACATGATCTTCCAGTCGACGGGGTTGACGCCCGCGCACCTGACCCGGACGAGGACCTCACCGGGTCCGACCTTGGGCATCGGCAGCCGGGTCTCGGAGAGCACCTCCGTCCCGCCGTACGTCTCGTACGCCATTGCCCGCATGGTTTCCTGGCTGCTCCGGCCCGACTGGGACATGTACCCGACCTCTCCGTGTGCTGGTGGACCCGCCCCCCGGTTCATCCCACCATGCACGAAGCGCCCGCCCCACGAGGTGGAGCGGGCGCGGCGCGGCGCGGCGTCGCACGGCGTCTCGCGGCGTCGCACCGCGCCGAACGGCACGAGGCGGAAGGATCACTCGTACTCGGTGCCGCCCTTGCGGGTCAGGTAGGCCGGGCTGACCGCCTTGGCGATGGCCCGGCCGCCCACGACCGGGCTGTACCGTTCCGCCGACGGCCGGATGACGACGCCCTCGCGCAGGTGCACGGCCTTCCCGGAGACGGTCTCGCGGCCGCTCGCCAGTTCCAGCACCTTGTCGAGGTCGTACGGGCCCTCGTACAGCCGTGGGACGAGCGGAAGCTCACCGTCCGCCAGGACGTCGACCGGATCCAGCCAGCGCGTCCGGCCGTCGATCTCGGCGGACACGTCGAAGACGGCGTATCCGGGCGGCGCGTCGGCGGTGCGTACGTCGGTCCCGTACGAGAGGTCCTGGACTCCCTTGCCGTACACCTCACCGAAGATCCCGACCCTGGTCGCGCCGAGACGGTCGGCCAGGGCCGCGGCGACGGCCGGAACCGCGTGGCCGTGGACGGCCCGCCAGTAGAGGTTGCGCTCGTCCTCCTTGAGCGCCAGCCCCTTCGAGCCGAAGCCCTTGGAGGACACGTAGGACCGCTCGCCCTCGACCACGTACGTGAACAGGCAGGCGGTGCCGTGCAGCTTCTCGGTGAGGACCACCGGCTCGCCGGACTCGAAGATGTGCGGGTAGCGCTGGAGGTTCTCGATGTCGACCCACGGCATCAGATCGGCGGCGGCCTCGACGTCGCCGCTCATGGTCGTGGGTATGGGCGGGGCCCATTTGGTGATCCCGAGCAGCTCCGCGAAGTCCGTTTCCTCCTTGGCGGCCTGGGCCAGGTCGACGTCGGCGAGCGCGCGCGGCCTGCACACCAGTCCTTGCGAGAGTTCGCCGCGGAGCCGGACCGCCTTGACCCGGTCGGCGGAGCCGCCGGCGAGTCGTCCGGTGAGACCGAGCTCCTCGATCAGGTCCGCGGGCAGCACGGCCTGTTCGGGGATGTAGATCGCGAACTCGCCCGTGCGGTAGGCACCCTTGGCGATGACGGCGCGGTAGAGGCCCACCTGGGCCAGTTCCAACGCGTCGGCGTTCGGGTGCTCATGGACGGTCAGTTCCTCGGCGGTCACGCGCAAGGTCGACATGGTGCGGCTCCAACGGTGGTCAGGGACACGGACGACGCCCGGTGGTGCGGCGCGTCGGTGAGGACCACTCTGCTTCGGGCCATTTGCGCTGGTCCAGCGAATATCACGGTGTTAGCCTGCCCGCCCCCGCCCGCCCCGAGTTCCGCGACCCACAACCCACGTTCCACCACCACGTTCCGCAACCCACGCTCCAGGTCCCATGTTCCTTGTCCCGTAGGAGGCTCCCATGTCAGCTCGTCCGGTCACCGTCGTCACCGGCGGCAGCAGAGGCATCGGCGCGGCGACCTGTCTGCGGCTGGCCGCGCACGGACATGATCTGGCGATCGGTTACACCCGTGACGCGGCGGCGGCCGAGGCCGTCGCCGAGGGCGTGCGGGCCGCCGGGTCCCGTTGTGTGACCGTGCGCGGTGACGTGTCCGAGGAGTGCGCCGTCGAGCGGCTCTTCGACATCGCCGGCGCCGAACTGGGCAGGGTGACGGGGCTGGTGAACAATGCCGGGGTGACCGGCCCGCTGGGCCGGCTCGCCGATGCCCGCACCGAGGACCTGCGGCGGGTGCTGGAGGTGAACCTCCTCGGGTACCTACTGTGCTGCCGGCGGGCCGCCCGGGACATGGCCGAGGCCGACGGTGGGGCGATCGTGAACGTCTCCTCCACGGCCGCCACCCTCGGCAGCCCCGGGGAGTACGTGCACTACGCGGCGACCAAGGCGGCCACCGACGCGCTCACCGTGGGGCTCGCCAAGGAGCTCGGTCCGGACGGGATCCGGGTCAACGCCGTGGCACCGGGCGTCATCGAGACCGATATGCACGCGGCGATGGGCGATCCCGACCGGCCGGCGAAGGCGGCGGCCGGTATCCCGCTCGGCCGGCCCGGCCGGCCCGACGAGATCGCAGGGGCGATCGCCTGGCTGCTCTCCCCGGACGCCTCGTACACCACGGGCACGGTGCTACGGGTCTCCGGCGGTCGCTGATCGCGGCGGCCGGTCAGCCCATCGCCGCCTGGGTGGCCGGGCCGTAGACGCCCGGAGCGTCGCCCTTGATGGAGCGGTCGCGCTGCAGTTGACCGACACCCCGCTTGGTCTGGCTGTCGTAGACCCCGGTGACGGAGACGTACGTGAACCCCTGCCCGTGGAGCAGCTCCTGCAAGGCGCGCACCTCGGGTCCGGTGTCCCCCATCCGCAGGGTCCCGGAGGAACTCGGCGGACGGGACGCCGAAGCGCTGGGCGAGGACGGCGGCTTCGGGCCCTGGCTCGCGGACGCACCGGGCACACGGGAGGGGGTGGGCGAGGTGGAGGCGGCGGGGGACGGTACGGACGCGGTCGGACCGGGTGCGTCGGCCTCGGCGCCGGAGTCGGCGCTGCGCCCCCGAAGCATCGGTACGGACAGCTCGGCCGGAGCCCCCGCCCGGGGCGGTTGCGGATCGGGACCGCCCAGCAGGAACACCAGGGCGGCCACCGCGGCGAGCGCCGTCAGGGCGAGGGCGGCGAGCGGAAGCCGTTGGCGCCGGCCGCGCCGGTCGCGACGACCGTGGACGACAGCCGGGCGGGGAACCGAGCCGGAATCGGGAACGGTCGCCGGGACGCCCGTGGGAGCGGCTACCGGGACCTCGGATTCCTGAACGCTTGCCGGGCCCGGGAAGGCGAGGGGGCCGGTCTGCGGCCAGGTGGGCGCGGTCGACCGGGGCGGTGGGCCCGAGGGGGCGACGTACGGGCGTACGAGCAGGTGGTCTTCGGGGACGATCCCGCTGTCATCAGGGTCCTGGCGCATGGTGGTCTCCCGGCGGGGACGGGGGCCGACGCGGCGGTGCGGTGCCGGCCCCCACCCGGTCGGTCAGGATCCGCCCCGCCGGGCGGTGGCAGCCGGGGCCGCGCCGGCGGCGTGGGCGCCGGGCAGCCCGAGCGCGCCCTGCGGGCCGTGTGCCGGAGAACCGCCGATTTCGGCCGGGTCGATCGACGGGCGAACGGGTCTGGACATCTGACGTATCTCCGAGGTGCGGCTCACGCGGTGGTTCTCGATCGGCGCACTCTTGCCCCGATGCGGGGGCCGGGTCAAGCCCGGTGTCCGATCCGCCCCTGTCCATCCGATCTGTCGGGCGTGCGGCGGATCGCGGTGACCCACACGGTGGTGGCGGCCGCGAGCATCAGGGTGGCCCCGCCGAGCGGGGCGGCGGGTTCGGAGAGGTTGTCCACCGCGAGACCGCCGCACAGTGCGCCGGCCGCTATGGCGAAGTTGAACATGGCCACCATCAGCGAGGACGCGGCCTCGGGCGCCTCCGGGGCCGCCTTGATCATCCAACCTTGCACGCTCACCGAGACCCCTCCGTAGGCGAGGCCCCAGGCCAGCAGCAGCACGGTGCCGACGGCCGGTCCCGGCAGGACGGCGATCAGCGCGAGGACGACGGTGAGGGAGGAGCTGACCACGAGCAGGGTCCGGTACGCGTCGCGCGGCCCGGCCAGGAAGTTCCCCGCGACGCCGGCCACTCCGTAGCCGAGCAGCAGGGTGCTGATGTACTCGGCGTCGACTCCGGAGACCTCCTGCAGGATCGGACGCACGAAGGTGTAGGCGGCGAACTGCCCGGTCACCACGAGGAAGGTCACGACGACCCCGGCCCGCACGGCACGGTTCTCCCGGAGCAGGGCGGGGAGTTCGGGGAAGGTGATGTGCCGGGTCGCCGGCAGCGGGGGCAACAGGACGAGCAGGGCGGTCAGGGTGACGAGGCCGAGGCCGCCGACGGCGGCGAAGGCGGCGCGCCAGCCGCCGAGTTCACCGAGCAGGGTTCCGGCGGGGACGCCGAGCACGGAGGCGGTGGGGACGCCGCCGAAGACGAGCGCGGTGGCGCGGCCCACGTGTCGCTCGGGGACCAGGCGTACGGCGAGTCCGCCGGCGATGGCCCAGAATCCGCCGACGCTGACGCCCACGAGCAGGCGGGCGGCCAGTACGACGGCGAAGTTCGGGGCCAGGGCGGCGGCGAGGTTGGCGGCGACCATCAGGGCGATGAGCACGCACAGCACGAGGCGCCGATCGAGGCGGCCGGCGCCGACGGTGACCAGCGGCGCGCAGAATCCGGCGACCAGCCCGGGCGCGGTGACCATCAGACCGGCGGTGCCGTCGGAGACGCCGAGGGCGGCCCCGACGGGGGTGAGCAGCCCGACGGGCAGCAGCTCGGAGGTGATCAGGCAGAAGATGCCGAGCGAGACGGCACAGACGGCCGCCCAGCCCTTCCACGGAGCGGCACCACCGCTCCGCGGTGCGGGTCGGGCCACCGGCGGGGAGACGGACCCGGGACGGGACGCGGGAGCGGACAGGGGGGCGGACTCGGGAGCGGACAGGGGGGCGGAGTCCGGCCCGGACGCGGGAGCGGAGTCCGGCCCGGAGGGCTCCGGGGACGGCGCGGGATTGTTGCCGGGCGCGGCAGCTGAGGTCATGGATCGGGGCTCCGTAGGGACGATCGGCGGACAGGACACGGCACGGGGAGCCGGGGGTCGCGCCTCCCCCTTCACCCGCACTGCCGTTCCAATTTCCCACACGCCCCGGCCTTCCCACCGGGCCGGTGTCACCCGCACGCGTGAGAGGGGAACCGGGCCGGCCCGGCCGTACGGCAAGGTGGTCGGATGCAGTTACGCCGGGCCGTGCCCCTCTCCCTCGTCATGCTCCTCGCGAGCACCGGCTGTGTCTCCGTCGGGCCGCAGGATCCGGCGTCGGCTCCCGTACGGGGATCCGTACCGCCGGCCGAGGCTCCCGTGGTCCCGGCGCCCCTGGCCCTGCCGCTGGGGGCGCTGCCCGAGGCCGACACGCCCGCGCCGGACCCCGCCCAGGGCCCGGACGCGGAACGCGGGGCGGCCCCGAGGTCGGCCCCGAGGTCGGCCCCGGAGCGCGAGCCTTCGCGCGAGCGGGCCCCGAAGGCGGCTTCGCCGCCCCGTCGCAAGCGGGTACCCGGAGCCACGACGGCCCATCCGCGGCGCCGGCCGGCCCCGCCGCCGCGGATGGACCAGCTGTGCGCGGCGGCGGACGGCACGGTGCCGCCGTCCATCGTCGACCTGTGTCTGCGGCAGTACGGCCGCTGACCACAGACCACCGACCACCGACCACCGACCACCGACCAGCGCGCCTTTCGCCGATGCGACGCTTGACCCTCCCCCTGTGTCAGACCTTGTAGTGGAGAGCGTCATGTTCACCATCGGAGACTTCGCCAAGCACGGCCGGGTGTCGGTCCGCATGCTGCGTCACTACGACGCCCTCGGACTGCTACGCCCGGCACGTGTCGACCCCTTCACCGGCTACCGCTTCTACGAGGCCGGGCAGCTCGCCCGCCTCAACCGGGTCATCGCGCTCAAGGAACTCGGCTTCTCCCTGGACCAGGTGGGGTCGATCCTCAACGAGCGGGTGGGCGCGGAGGAGCTGCGCGGCATGCTGCGGCTGCGGCAGGCCGAGCTGGAGGCCGCCATGGCCGCCGCGGCGGCCCGGCTGGTCCAGGTCGAGGCGAGGCTCCGGACCATCGAGAGAGAAGGATCCATGCCTGCCGACGAGATCGTCGTGAAGAGCCTTCCGCCCGTCCGGCTCGCCGAGCTGACCGGTTCGGCCGGGAGTTACGAGCCGCAGGACATCGGCCCGGTCATCGGGCCCCTGTACGACGAGCTGTGCCGCCGGATCGAGGCCGCCGGGGTCGTGCCGACGGGGCCGGGGACCGCGTACTACGAGGACGTGCCCGGCCCGGGGTCCTCGTCGGCCGTCCTCGTGCACGCCGGACTGCCGGTGGCGGCCTCGGTCCGCGCCGAGGACCTCGGGGGCGAGGTACGGATCGTCACGCTGCCGGCGGTGGAGCGGGCCGCGACCGTGGTGCACCGCGGCTCGATGGACGGGGTCCTGCCGACGTCACAGGCCCTGGCGCGGTGGATCGACGCGCACGGCCACCGCTCGGCCGGCTACGCCCGCGAGCTGACCCTGGCCTGCCCGGAGGACCCCGATCAGTGGGTCACCGAACTCCAGGAGCCGCTGGCCGCCAGTTCCTGACCCCTGCCGCTCAGGGGCGGCGGCCGCACGCGCGGGCACACCGCCGGGCCGTGTCGCGCCGGGCCGTACGCAGCCTGCGCACGGTGGTGTGGCCGCGCCGCTTCCACTCGCCCCGGGGCAGCGCGGCCCGCTGGCCGCCGCCCGCGATCAGGGCGTTGACCGGGGTCATCGGGTCGGTGGCCATCGCCTTGGCGAACAGGACGCCGACCACGAGCGGGACCAGCGCCACGGCCAGGGCCGAGCCGGCGGTGGTCATGTGCTGCATGCGCGGGCGGGCGGTGGTCGCAACGCTCGGGGCCTCGGAAGTCATGTCCCCATTCCAGCAGCGGAGTGGGCCCCGGGAATCGGGGTGGATACTCAGGCCGTTGGGCGTGAAGTACTCAGACGGACGGGACGGGGGTGGGTGATGGCGGTACCCGGGCAAGGTTTCGAGCCCGCGACCGGCGACGGCCCTGCGGCCGCGTCCGGCGGGCGTCAGGCGGAACTGCGCACCGCGTACGAGGGGCTGCTGCAGATCCGCCGCCTGGTGAACGGTCCGGCGGGGGCGACGGTTCCCGCGCCGTGGGAGGTACGGCAGCTGCCGCGCGCGGTGGCCCTCGCCCTGGAGGCGGCGGGGATCGCGGCGTCGGCGGTGGACGAGGAGGGGCGGCGTACGCGGACGGGCTACCGCGTGGCGGCCGGAGCGGAGCCCGGGCGGGCGGAGGTGACCTGGCTGGGCCCGGCCGGTGGCGGCGCGGCCGGTGAGGATCAGGAGCGGCTGACGGCCTGCGCCGCGGTGCTGGAGGGGCTGGGCTGGGTTTGCCTGCTGTACCGGGGCCCGCGGCGGCGCCGCTTCCTGGAGGTGGAGCCCCCAGGCCTCGGACGTCAGGCGTAGCGTCCGGCCAGCGTGGTCACCGTCTCGGCGAGGGCGCGCCGCAGTTCGGGCGGGCCGAGCACCTCCGCCTCCGTACCCAGACGCAGCAGGTCGCCGACGGCGACGGCCTGGGACTCCACGGCGATGCGCAGCCGGACCCAACCGTCCGCGTCGGCCGGGTCCGCTTCGGCGAGCGCCCGGGTGCCCGCCGCCCCGAACTGCATCGGCAGCAGCAGCTGCCCGCGCGGGGACAGGCGTAGTTCGGCGGTCTGCTGGTGCAGGGCGGCGTCCAGGCGGGTGGTGGACTCCTGCCAGTACGCGGCCAGTTCGAATCCGGGAGGCCGTTCGAAGCGCTGCGTCGTGGTGTCCACGGTCAGGAACCGGGAGACCCGGTAGGTCCGTACGGCGCCGTCGACATCGGCGACGAGGTACCAGATGCCGCCCTTGAGGACGAGGCCGAGCGGACACAGGTCGCGCCGTACCTCGCCGCGCCAACGGCGGTAGTGGGTACGGAGGACGTGCTGGTCCCACACGGCCTGGGCGATCTGCGCGAGGTGCGGGACGAAATCGGCCTCCCGGAACCAGGCGGGCGCGTCGAGGTGGAAGCGGTCCTGGATCCGGCGGGCCCGTTCGGCGAGTGCGGCCGGCAGTGCCGCCTGGAGTTTGAGCTGGGCGGCGGCCAGATCGGCGCCGAGGCCGAGCTCCTGTGCGGGTCCGGGGGCGCCGGCCAGGAAGAGGGAGCCGGCCTGGGCGTCGGTGAGGCCGGTGAGGCGGGTGCGGTAGCCGTCGGCCAGCCGGTAGCCCCCGGCCGGGCCGCGGTCGGCGAGGACGGGGACGCCCGATGCCCCGAGGGCGTCGATGTCGCGGTGGATGGTGCGCACCGACACCTCCAGCTCGGCGGCGAGTTCGGGGGCGGTCATCCGGCCACGGTTCTGCAGGAGCAGGAGCAGGGAGAGAAGCCGGTCGGCGCGCATGGCGTCATTGTCCCCCGTTCCTGACAGAAGGTGTCAGGTATGGCTGCCAGCCTGGAAGCACGCCGGGCGGAGAGACCGTCCGGCCGGCCGAGAGGACCATCATGCCCACGCCCGTAGAGACCGGTGGCCGCTTCACCTTCGCCGACTGGCAGGAGAGCCCCGTCGGCGCCGCGGACGCCGTCCCGCGGCTCGCTCACGCCCATGTCACCAACGCCTTCAGCGGCGGGATCGCGGCCGCCGGGACGGCCTGCGACTACACGATCGCCTACACCGGGGAGAACGTCGGCTCCTACAGCGGGATGGAGTTGGTCGCCGGCAGCCTCGACGGCCGCAAGGGCAGCTTCGTCCTGGAGGAGCGCGGCACCTTCGACGCCGCCGGCACCGTCTGCCGCTTCGAGGTGGTCCCCGGCTCCGGCACCGGGGACCTGGCGGGACTGACGGGCTCCGGAGGTTTCACCTACCGCCACGGCGACACCTCCGTGGCGTACACCTTCACCTACGAGGTGCCGAGCTGACGTGCGGGCGGCCACACCTCGAGGTCACGGTGTGGCCGCCGCCCCCGAACGTGTGGGTGACCGGGGGCACTTACCAGCTCTCGTAGGTGCCCCCGACGCTCGGGGCGGCGTCGACGCCTGTACAGGCTTTACCGGAAAAACTGTTGAATCTGGTCCTAATGTCCGGAAATCCTCGGCCAATTTGGCGATCTGGGGACTGATGTTTCATCATCATGACTGTACGTCAGCTTTTGGCGTGCCATCGAGGGAGGCGGGGGCGCCGGGGGTCCCCCGTTCACACCGGATCGATGCCGCAGGCGAGTCACCACGCTCGCCGTGGCCGCCGTGGATCCCGTCCCCGTTCCTGTTCCCGTCACCCAGGCAAAGGCTCATGTCCGCCCAGCAGCTCTCGGACCTCATACGTTTCGCCCGCCACAACTCGCCCTACTACCGGGACCTCTACGCGTCCCTGCCACCGCACGTCGACCGCCTCGCCGACCTTCCGGTGGTCGACCAGCAGGACTTCTGGGCGGCCAACACCCTCCAGGACAGCCGTGTGTTGACCGGGCCGCTCAGCGAGGCGACCGTCTACAAGACCGGTGGCACCACCGGGTCCCCCAAGTTCTCCGTCTACACCCGCGACGAGTGGCGTACGTTCGTCACCGCCTTCGGGCAGGGGCTCGTGGACACCGGCCTGCGCCCGGGGCACCGCGTCGCCGACCTCTTCTACGCCGGGGAGCTGTACGCCAGCTTCCTCTTCGTCCTCGACTCGCTCGCCCACGCCCCCGTGGACAACGTCCGCCTGCCCATCGGCGGCGGCGCGCCACTGGAATCGACGATCCCCACGCTGCGCGATCTCGCCGCCCAGGTGCTGACCGGCACGCCCACCACCCTGTGCCGGCTCGCCGAGCAGGTCGTCTCCTCCGGTGTGCGACTCGACGCCGTGGAGTTGCTCCTCTTCGGCGGAGAGGCCCTCTTCGACGACCAACGACGCCTGCTGGCGGCCGCCTTCCCCGGCGCCGAGGTCCGCTCCGTCGGCTATGCCAGCGTCGACGCGGGCCTGCTCGGCCGCCCGGTGTCCGGCCCCGACGCCCGGGTGCACCGGCCCTTCTCCCCGTACGCGGTCGTCGAGATCCTCGACGACGCCACCGATGAGCCCATCACCGAACCGGGGCGGCCCGGCCGGGTCGTCGTCACCAGCCTCTTCCGCCGGCTGATGCCGATCATCCGCTACCCCGCTGGCGACCGGGCCGAGTGGACCGGCACCGGTCCCGGCCACTTCAGGATCCTCGGGCGCGCCGAGGAGGGCGTGCGGGTGGGCCCCGTCTCCCTCTACACCCAGGACGCCCAGGATGCCGTGGCCACCGCCGACACCGCGGGGGACGTGGTCGGCATGCAGCTCGTCGTCCGCCGCTGGGACGGCCGTGACGGGCTCGTCCTGCGCCTGGCGACGGCCCCCGGTGACGAGGCCCGCGGCCGACTCGCCGACGGTCGTGCGGCGCTGGCCGAGGCCGTCGTCACGGAGCTGGAGGCCGTACGGCCGCTGTATCCGGACAGCGTGCGCGCCGGGTTCGTGCACCCGCTGTCCGTGGAGTGGGCGCGCCACCGTGACCTCGCCGTCAACCCGCGTACGGGCAAGCTCGTCCGCGTCCTCGACGAGAGGCCGACCGCATGAGCACCGCACCCGCACCCGTGGCCGACCCGGCCGAGACGCCGCCGGACGCACCGACCGGAACCTACCGCCGGCGCGCTCCGTTGGTCCTGCGCAACCGCGCCTTCGGCGCCGTGTGGCTCGGCCAGGTCCTCACCCAGGCCGCCGTCCGCATGTTCCAGGTCGGCGTGTCCTGGTGGATCGTCGCCTATGCCGTGCCCGAGGCCCGCGGGCTGGCCTCGGGGCTGTTCATGGCCGTCTGCACCCTGCCCGCCGTGGCGCTGGCGCCCGTCGTGGCCGCGGTCGTCGCCCGGTGCGCGCACCGCTCGGTGCTGCGGACCGCCGCCGCCGTGGCCGGGGCCGCCTCGGCCGCCCTCGCGGTGTGGGCGCACGGCGGCGGCCTACCGCTGACCACCGTGTACGCCGCCGGTCTCGCGCTGGCCACCTGTCAGGCGTTCTTCGACCCGTGTCTGACCACCTCGGTCCCCGAACTCGTCGACGACGCCGACATCGAGACGGCCACCGGCTTCGAGCTGTCCACCCAGTCCTTGGCGGGCCTGGTGGGGGCGCTGCTCGGCGCCCTGACCGTCGACCTGGCGGGCGTGGCCGGACTGGCCGCCGGCTGCGCGGCCGCCTACCTCGGCGCCGCCCTGCTCGTCGCGAGCGCCCGGTTCCGTACCGTCCCGACGGACGGCGCGGACGGCGCGGACGGCCCGGACGGCGTGGTGGCCGCGCCCCGGCGGCGCCCGCTGCGCCGCATCCTGGCCGAACTGCCCTCCGTACGACGGATCCTGATCTGCTTCACCGCGGCGAACCTGTTCACCGCCGCCGTGTTCGTCGTCATCCCCCTCTACACCCGGTCGGTCCTCCTCGGTGGAGGCGGCACCGTGGCCCTGCTGGAGGCCTCCCTGGGCACGGGTGCGCTCGTCGGCGCCTTCACCGGCACCCGCGTGCCGGGACGGCCCACGGTCGCCGGCGCCTGGTGCCTGGGACTGATGGCCCTCGCCCTGGCGCTGCCCGGGCTGTTCGCGCAGCGACCGGTCGTCGCGGGCTGCCTGGCCGTGGCCGGCTGGTGTGCCGGGGCCGTCAGCGTCCGTTTCGTCGCGCTCTTCCAGCGGATGGTACCGACGGCGGACAAGCCCGGCTTCTTCGCCGTGATGCAGGCCGTGCTGGGCGCCTCCCTGCCCGTGGCGTCCCTGGTGTTCGGCTCCGCCGGTGACTTCCTGTCCCCGCAGACGCTCTGCCTCGCGCAGGGCATCGGTCTGCTCCCCGCGGCCTGCGCACTGGCCCTGCTCGGGTCCGGTACGCCGCCCGAGGCGGCCCCGGCGGAATCCGCGGGAGGAGAGCGATGAGCCCCGTGATCGCTCCGGCCGTCCGCGCGGACATCGCCGAACTGCGCCAGCTCTACTACGCCGTCTACGGTCCGCACTATCCCGTGGCGCTGGGCACCGACCCGGCCGAGATGGCCCGGCTCATCGCGGACCCGCACTCCCTGTGGCTCGTCACCCGATGCGCCGACACGGGGGCGCTGACCGCGTCCGCCGTCATCCGCGGCGAGGCGGGCAGCCGCACCGGCCGGCTGGAGGGCATCGCCGTGCACCCCGAGCACCGCTCGGCGGGCCTGGCCGCCGCCCTGACCGAGGCCCTCTGCGCCGGCATGCTGGACACCGGCCGGCTGGACTCGGTGTACGCGACCGTGCGCACCGTCAGCGCCGGTCCGCAGCGCGTCGTCGCCCGCAACGGCTTCCGCCCGCTGGGCATCCTGCCCAACGCGGTCGATCTCAGCACCCGTGAAAGCCTCGCGCTCTACGCGCGTCACGCGGCCGGAGTGCTCGACCGACGGCTCCCCGTCACCGAAGTACCGGCCCCGCTGATGCCGTTGCTGCGCACCTCCGAGTCCGCGCTCGGCATCGAGTACCCCGGGGTCAGGGCCACCGACCGCCCGCTCCCGGCGCCCGCGCCGCACGCGGCCGTCGAACGCCTGGAGGTGATCGAGGCGCCGGCCTTCGTCCGTCGCCGCTTCCGCGAGCGGTTCCCCTGCGCCGAGGGCTGGTTCTACCCGCTGCACACCCCGAACGTGCTGCTCACCCCCGAGGACGGCCGGTTCGAGGTCTACGCCTACCTCAACCGTGCCGGCGGCTACGGATCCCTGCTGACGGCCCATCCCGACCCGGCCGCGGCCGCCGCCCACCTCGAACCCGTCACCCGGGCCCTGGCCCGCGCGGGGGCCGGCTACGTCGAGGCCCTGGTGCCGCTCGCGCACCACGACGCCCTGTCGGCGTTCCTCGCCCAGGGGTTCATCGCCGGGGCCCTCTACCCGGCCATGCGCGCGGACGGCGACGGCTTCCACGACTACGCCGTCCTGTCCCGTTCCGGTGAGCGCATCGACTTCCGCGGCGTCGCCGTCGAACCGCCCCTCCAGCCGTACCTGGACTGCTACGTGTCGGCCTGGGCGTCGACACACCTGCCCACTTCATCCGAGGTTGCCTCATGAACCCCCATCTCGCGCCGGTCGCCGTACCCGACCCGGCCCTGCTGCCCCACGTACAGGAGCTGTGCGACCTGACCGACCCGTACGCCTTCGGCCCCGAGCAGGACGCGCTGTTCGCCGCGGCCATGGCGGAGACCAACGCCTGGCACACCGAGCGCTCCGCGTTCTTCCGTTCCCTGTACGAGGCCACTGCGCCGGCCGAGCCGTACCGTACGCCGCTCGTCCACGCGAACTTCTTCAAGCGGCACGAGGTGCTGTCGATCCCCCGCGAGGACGTCGACCTGCACCTGACCTCCTCCGGCACCACCGGCCAGAAGTCGCAGATGTTCTTCGACCGGTGGACCATCCGCTCCGCCCAGCGCATGGTCGCCCGGATCTTCGAGCGCAACGGGTGGATCACCCCCGACCAGGAGGTCAACTACCTCCTCTACAGCTACGAGCCGGCCCCCTCGCTGAACCTCGGGACCGCCTTCACCGACAACTACCTGTGCGATTTCGCCCCCGCGCGCAGCGTCGCGTACGCGCTGCGCAACACCGGCGGCGAGCACGAGTTCGACCCGTTCGGTTGCATCGCCGCGCTGCGCCGCTTCGAGCGGGAGGACGCCCCGGTCCGCATCCTCGGCTTCCCGGCCTTCCTCTTCTTCACCCTGGAGCGGATGCGGGCCATGGGGCTGCCGCCGCTGCGCCTGCCCGAGGGTTCCCTCGTCGTCCTCGGCGGTGGCTGGAAGGGCCATTCCGACCGGCGCGTCGAGAAGGAGGAGCTGTACTCCCGGGTCACCGAGCAGCTCGGGATTCCGGGTGACCGGATCCGGGACACCTTCGGGTCGGTCGAGCACTGCATCCCGTACATCGAGTGCGACCACCACCGGCTGCACGCGCCCGTCTGGTCACGGGTGACGATCCGCTCCACCCGCACGCTCGAACCCCTGTCGTACGGGGAGCGGGGCTACCTGCACCTGGTGTCGCCGTACATCACCTCGGTGCCGGCACAGAGCGTGGTCATGGGCGACCTCGCCTCCCTCCGGCCGGGCGAGGCCTGTGCCTGCGAGCTCCCGACCCCGTGGTTCACCGTCCACGGCCGTGCCGGGGTGAGCCGCAACCGTAGCTGCGCGGTGGCCGCGGCGGAACTGATGAAGGGAATGGCGTGACCGTGAGCGTGCACCACCACTACTGGCAGGGCGAGTTCATCGACGACGAGGAGGCCGGCCGCCGCCTCGCCGAGCTGCCGGCCGCCGTCGAGGCCGCGCTGGCCGAGGGGCTGGAGACCGAAACCGTCCTGGCCGCGTGCGACGCCCTCGGCGCCGCCCTGTGCGACCCCGACCACCCGGTGCGCGCGCGGCTCGCCGCGCACCTGCCCGAGGGCGAGGACCCGGCCGTCCTGGCCGAGCTGGGCGGCCTCCTCCGCCGGCGGGAGCTGACCCGCAAGCTGCGCCGGGAGCTCGGCAGCGCGACGCCCGGCCGGCTGAACCGGGCGGATCCGCGCGAGACGGTCTACGAGGCCTGGGCGCCCGTCGGCCTGGTCGCCCACATCGCACCGGGCAACGCGGCGACGGTCGCGCCGCTGAGCATCGTCGAAGGGCTGCTCGCCGGCAACGTCAACGTGCTCAAGACCAGTGGGGACGACACCCTCCTGACCCAGCATCTGATGGCCGAGCTCGCGGCCCAGGACGCCGGCGGCGCACTCGCCGCGCGGATCGTCGTCCTGCGCTTCCCCTCCTCCCGCCAGGAGTGGCTGGGCCTGATGTGCGCGCCGGCGGACGCCGTCGCCGTATGGGGCGGGGAAGCAGCGGTCGAAGGGGTGGCCGCCCATGTGCCGGCCGGCTGCCGACTGGTGGAGTGGGGGCACCGGATCTCCTTCGCCTACCTGACGGCCGACGCCTGGTCGGACGCCGGGACGCTCGACGCCTTGGCGGACGACGTCTGCCTGTACGAGCAGGAGGCGTGCTCCAGCCCCCAGGTGGTCTACCTCGACACCGAGGACGAGGACGAGCTCTTCGGTTTCGCCGAGCGGTTCGCCGCGGTCCTCGCCACCCGGCCCCCGGCCGCGGCCGGCGCTCCGGCGGGCGAGCCGGACCCGGCGGAGGCGGCCGAGCTGACCACCACCGAGCTGATGGCCCGGCTGGAGGAGCACCTGGGCCTGACCCGGGTGTTCGCCGCCGCCGACGGCTCGTGGCGGGTCATGGCCGACACCCGGTCCCCGCTGACCGCCTCGCCGCTGCACCGCAGCGTGTGGGTCAAGCCGCTGCCCCGCAAGCGGCTGATCGCCACCCTGCGGCCGATGCGCCGCTACCTGCAGACGGCGGGCATCGCGGGCGGCGCCACGGACGTCGCCGAGCTGTCCCGAACCGCGCTGGCCGCGGGCGTCACCCGGGTCACACCGGTCGGCGCCATGCAGGCGAGCTACGCGGGTGAGCCGCACGACGGCGTCTACGCCCTGCAGCGCTACAGCCGGCGCGTCGCGGTCCAGGCCGATCCGGCCGGCTTCGCCACCACCGCCTGCCTGGACGACCTGGTCCGGCCTGTGCTGCTGCCGCGTCCCACGGGCCCGCTGCTGGGCAAGGAGGACGTGCAGGAGCCGGCCCGTCGGCTGCCGCGTGCCGACGCCGAGCTGTACTTCCGCAGCGGCGGCAGCACCGGCGCGCCGGCGCTGTCGGTCTTCAGCTACGACGACTACGACACGCAGATGCACGCCGCCGCCCGGGGCCTGCTGGCCGCCGGCTACGACCCGGCCGCGGACCGGACCGCCAACCTGTTCTACTGCGGCTCCATGTACGGCAGCTTCATCAGCTTCTTCTCCGTGCTGGAACGGCTCGGCGGGGTGCAGTTGCCGCTGTCGGCGGGCCCCGACCACCGGGCCACGGCGCAGGCGCTGATCGACCACGGGGCCGACACCCTCTTCGGCATGCCGTCCTACCTGTGGCAGCTGCTGCACGCGGAGGCGGACGCGCTGCGGGCATACGGCGGCCTGCGCAAGGTGTTCTACGGAGGCGAGCACTTCACCGAGGAGCAGCAGCGCACCCTGAGGGACACCTTCGGCATCGAGGTGGTCCGCTCGATCACCTACGGCAGCACCGACCTCGGCCCGCTGGGCTACCAGTGCGCCGAGAGTTCCGGCGGCGTCCATCACCTGCACGCCGACCTGCACACGATGGAGATCCTCGACCTGACCGAGGACCGCCCGGTGGTCCCGGGCGAGACGGGTCGGCTGGTGTTCACCACACACGCCCGGCGCGGCCAGCGGCTGGGCCGGTACGTGATCGGTGACCTGGGCCGGGAGATCCCGGGCCGCTGCCCGTGCGGCCGGCACGCGCCGCGCTTCGAGCTGCGGGGGCGCACCGGCGACGTGATGCGGGTGGCGACGTACTTCCTGAACCTGCGGCGTTTCGTGCTGCTGGCCGAGGAACAGGGCGGTCACCGGGGTGAGGTGCAGGTGCGGCTCGACTCCGCCGACGTACGCGAGCGGTTGACCGTACGGGTGGAGCGGACCGCGGCGACGGACCCGGAACAGCTGCGGGAGGTCTTCCTGGCCGGCTATCCGGAGCTGCGTTCGGCGGTCGACGAGCGGCTGCTGGAGCTGGTGGTCGAGGCGGTGGACGGCGCGTCGCTGGACCGCAGTGCGACCAGCGGCAAGCTCCTCGGCGTGGTGGACGCGCGCGGTTAGACGACGAAGGGGCGCGGGCCGGCTCGCAGGCCGGTCCGCGCCCCTCCTGTCCTCCGGGCCCGTCAGGTCACGGTGCGCCGAAGGTGAGCGTCAGCTGCGGCGTCCCTTCGTTCGCCTGTGCCTCGGAGGACCACAGCCACAGGGCGTCGGTACCGGTGCTGGTGAGCGCCAGGCCGTAGCTGCCGCCGAGGGCCGTCGCGACGCCGGCGGTGGTCAGCCCGGTGGTGTGCACCGCCGAACCGTCCGCGATCGTTCCGAAGGTGCCGAGCGCCGGACCGCCGAGCGCGGGGCGGTTGTTGTACGTGGTCCCGCCCTCGCTCCACGAGCCGGTGATCGGGAGGACGGAGACGGTGTCCGTGGTGCCGGCGCCGCTCTGCGTGCTCGTCTTCACGCTGAGCGCGGCCGACTTCAGTACGGTGCCCGCGGGCGCGGCGGGCAGGTCGAAGCGCAGGTAGCTCGCGTAGAACGAGGTGCCACGCACGGCGAGCGATCCCGAGGTGCCGTAGTTGGTGCCGGGCGCACCCGCGTTGGCGTAGGTGTCCTCCGCGGCGGGCACCTGGACCACCGAGTCGGCCGGGGCGGTGGCGAGGGTGTAGTGGTTCTGCACCTGCGCCGCGCTGAGCACCGTCGGGTAGACGGCGGTCTCGTCGAGCCGGCCCGCCCAGTAGTCGCTGGTCGGACGGTTCGGCCAGGAGGTGAGGTTGTCGCCGCCCGTGCGCCAGTAGCCGGCGTAGTTCTCGTGCGTGGTGACGTTCAGCGTGCCCTTCTGCGCGCCGTCCACGTAGAGGGTCATCCCGCCCGGGCCCTGGGTGGCGACGACGTGGTGCCACTGGTTGTCGTTGTAGGCGGCCGGGGTGGTGATGGTGCGGGTGGCTCCGGTGTAGACGCCGAAGACCAGCCGTCCGTCGTTGGTCATGTAGACATGCTTGTCGTACTGGTTACTGGCGCCGACCTGGCGGCTTCCGAAGCCGACGAGCTTGCCGCCGCGGGTGGTGTCGGTCCGGAACCAGGTCTCGACGCTGTAGGTGCTGCCGATCGTCTGCCGCTTGTCCCCGTACACGTGGGTGTTCGAGCCGTTGAAGCCGATCGCGGTGCTCGCGCCGGAGACCGCGCCGGGGGTCTGTCGCAGGGCGGGGGCGTTGTTGTGGACGCCGCTCTGGTTGCCCGGCGAGGAGTCGGCGACGAAGGGCAGGGCCGATTCGTCGTAGCGCCAGTACAGCTCGGCCCCGTCGGTGCGGACCTTGTTCGGGTAGCCCTCCGCCGTGGTCGGGACGGTCACGCTCGCCGTCGCGGACAGGGCGCTGGTGTTGCCGGCCCCGTCGGTGGCCGTCACACGGTAGGTGTACGACTGGCCGGCCGCCACGGTGGTGTCGGTCCAGGAGGCCTGCGGTCGCCGGAAGAACAGCGAGTCGGCGGTGACCGTGGCGATCGGCGTGGCCGCGCCGTTCCGGTAGATCCGGTAGGTCAGCGCGCTGTCGTCGAGGTCGAGGCTGGTACGCCAGCGCACCTGGGCCTCGTCCGACTTGAAACTGACCGCGCTCGCCACGGGCACGGTGGGCGCGCCGGTGTCCCCGGTGGAGGCGAAGCGCGTCAGGCTCTGCTGCGCGGCTCCGTTGACGGTGGTGAACTCCCCGCCGACCCACAGGTACTGGACGCCGGCCTTGGAGCCGACCGTCATCACGCGCGGTCCGATGCCCTCGCCGATGCCGTCGTTGGTGTCGGGGGCCCAGCCGAGCTTGCCGGTGCCGGTGGTGGGCTGGGCGAGCAGGTGGTGGCGCTGTCCGTCGGGGAACTCGCCGACGCTGGAGCAGTCGTGCGCGTGCGAGGCGCTGTAGAGGACGTTCTGGTAGGGCAGCACGGCCTGGGTGGCGCCGAGGCAGGTGTCGCGCCAGCGCTGGCCGAAGTCGCCGAGGTTCAGGGCGATCCGGCCGTCGAAGACTCCGCCGCCGGTGCCCTCGTTGCCGGTGTAGAAGCCGGTGGCGTCGGTCGCGATGTCCTTGACGACGGAGTTGGTCTCGATGAAGCCGGCGTACGACTTGGTGAGTGCGCCGCTCGTCGCGTCGACGACGGCCAGTGCGTGCGTGTTCGTGCCGTTGACGGTGAAGAAGTCACCGCCGAGGATCACGTTGGTGCCGTCCGGGGTGACCTCGACGGCGCGCCCGGGCTCGTCGGCGTCGGCGGTGAAGGGCTTCAGGGCGCCGTCGGCCGCGCCGACGGCGGCGAAGCGCTGCCGCGGTTGGCCGGCGACGCTGAGGAAGTCACCGCCCGCGTAGACGGTGTCGCCGGTGACGGCGAGGGCGCGTACGGTGGCCGCGAAGGCCGGGCGGAAGCTCTGCTTCACCGTGCAGCTCGCCACGTCGACGGCGGCGAGACTGGAGACGGGGGTGCCGTTGACGGCGCCGAAGTAGCCGCCGACGTACAGGGTCTCCTTGTCCGGGGAGAGGGCGAGCGCGCGGACCGTGGCGGTGCCGGAGCCCACGGTGAAGGACAGCTCGCAGGAGGTCGGGGCGCCGGTCGCGGCGTCGAGGGCCACGAAGTTGACGGCCGACCGCTCGCTTCCGGAGCCTCCGGCGGGCGGGCGCACCGTGGAGAAGGTGCCGCCGACGAAGACCTGGCCGCCCGCTTCGGCGAGGGCCCAGACGACTCCGTCGGGCTGCCAGGTGGACAGCGCGTCGGCGGTGAACGCGACGGGCGGGGTGAGCGCCGCCGCCTGCGGGACGAGGCCGAGGCCCACCCCTGCTCCGGTTCCGGCCAGGGACAGGGCGAGAGCGGCCACCAGCCCTCGGGATCTACGCATGAATCCCCCAGTTCGATGTGCGGTACGGCCGTAGGGTGCGACCGTGCGGGAGATGGCCGAAAATCGCCGAACAGCAGTCCACAACCATGCCCACGGGCGCACCCTAGAGCGATTCGAGGCCTGATTCATCCCACTTGACACATCGGATGCAAAATCGCGCCGGGCCGCTCGATCACGCGCGGGGCTTCGCCCGGACGTGCATCCGCTCCCCCTGCCGCCCGAAGAGGCTGAGGATCTCCACCGGCCGCCCGTCGGCGCTGGTGAACCAGTGGGGCAGCCGGGTGTCGAACTCGGCGGCCTCGCCGGGGCCGAGGACCAGGTCGTGCTCGGCGAGGACGAGGCGCAGCCGACCCTCCAGCACGTACAGCCACTCGTAGCCCTCGTGCGTCCGCGGTTCCGGCTCGCCGCCGCGGTCGGGGATGAGCATCTTGTACGCCTGGAGGGGGCCCGGACCGCGGGTCAGCGGCACGGCCGTGCCGCCGTTCGGGAGGGTGCGGGGGGTCAGCCGTACCCGGGGATCGCCCACTTCGGGGGCGCCCACCAGGTCGTCCAGGGGCACCTGGTACGCGGCCGCGAGCGGCAACAGCAGTTCCAGGCTGGGGCGGCGCTGCCCGGACTCCAGCCGGGAGAGGGTGCTCTTCGAGATACCGGTCGTCTCGGAGAGCGCGGCCAGGGTGAGCCCGCGTCGGGCGCGCAGCTGTCTGAGCCGGGGGGCGACCTCGTCGAGGACCGCCTGGTGGGGGGAGGGCTTGTCGTCCATACGGCCATTGCACCCGGCCGTCCCGGAAACGGCAACAAGGTTTGCCGTCGGTCGCCCGGTGGCCGCACCCTCCCTGCATGAGCCCACACAGTGATTCCGCGGCCGGACACCGACAGCACCGCACCGGCGGCGCGGACGGGACGGCGTCCACCGGCGCCCACCGCACCGCGGTCCGGTGGGCGCTCGCCGGTCTGTCCCTGTCCGTCCTCCTCTCCTCGCTCGGCACCGGCATCGCCCCCGTCGGCCTGCCGACCCTGGCACGGGTGTTCTCCGCCTCCTTCCAGGAGGTCCAGTGGATCGTCCTCGGCTATCTCCTCGCCGTCACGAGCCTCATCGTGGGGGTCGGACGGCTGGGTGACCTCCTCGGCCGCCGCCGGCTGCTCCTGGCGGGCATCTCCTTGTTCACCGCGGCCTCGGCACTGTGCGCGGCCTCGCCCACGCTCTGGCTGCTGGTGGGCGCCCGGGCGGCCCAGGGGTTGGGGGCCGCCGTGATGATGGCCCTCACCATGGCCTTCGTCGGTGAGACGGTCCCGAAGGAGCGGACGGGCAGCGCCATGGGGCTGCTCGGCACGATGTCCGCGGTGGGCACGGCTCTCGGTCCCTCGCTCGGCGGGGCACTGCTCGCCGGGTTCGGCTGGCGGGCCCTCTTCCTCGTCAACGTGCCGCTGGGGATCGCGGCGTTCCTGCTCTCCCACCGCCATCTGCCGGCCGACCGGCACGAACACGGGGCCGACCGGGCCCGCTTCGACCACCGGGGCATGCTGCTGCTCGCGCTGACGTCGGCGGCGTACGCGCTCGCGATGACCCTGGGTGGCGGCCGGTTCGGGGCGCCGAGCACGGCGCTGCTCCTGGCCGCCGCCTGCGGGGTGGTCCTCTTCGCGCGCGTCGAGTCGAGGGCCGCCTCGCCCTTGGTCCGGGGGGCGCTCCTGCGCGATCCGGTGATCGGTCCGGGCCTCGCCTCGAGTGCCCTCGTGTCGACGGTGATGATGGCGACGCTGGTGGTCGGGCCGTTCTACCTGTCCCGGACGCTCGGCCTCGGCGCCGCCCCGGTCGGACTCGTCCTGTCCGTCGGTCCGCTGGTCGCCGCGGTGACCGGGGTGCCCGCGGGCCGTCTCGCGGACCGGTTCGGGGCGCGGTGCATGACCCTGCTCGGGCTGGCGTCGATGACGGCCGGCGCCTTCGTCCTGTCCCTGACGCCGGCTTCGCTCGGTGTCCTCGGGTACGTCGCTCCGCTCGCGGTCGTGACCGCCGGCTACGCGGTGTTCCAGACGGCCAACAACACCGCCGTCATGGCGGACATCGGCCCGGACCGGCGGGGCACCGTCTCCGGCATGCTCGGTCTTTCGCGCAACCTGGGCCTGGTCACCGGCGCCTCCGTCATGGGAGCCGTGTTCGCGCACGCGTCGGCGTCGGCGGACATCGCCTCGGCGCCCCCCGGGGCCGTGGCCACCGGAATGCGGTTCACCTTCCTCGTCGCCTCGGCCCTGACCCTCGCGGCCCTCGCCGCCGTCGCCGCGGTGGGCCGTACCCCGGCCCGTCCGACGGAGCACCGGGCCGCCTGAAACGCGTGGGCCGGTGGCCGAGTATCGGCATAGCCTGCGGCCGTTGCGCACCGCGACCTGACGGGAGAAGACCGATGTCGATCTTTGCCACATGGCTGTTGCTCGCCGAGGGCGGCGACGCGGCCGCACCGCTGGTCTACCAGGGATCGCATGTGAACCCCTCGGACAGCCACCCGCGTGCCGGATGGCTGGAGATCGCGGCGATACCCGATCACTGTCATCCCGGAACTCGCGACCTGCCTGCGGCTCCGGCGGAGGGACTGCCGGTGGAGTACCTGCGGGTGTCCCTCGGCCGGTCCGCCGACACCGGTCCGGGGGGCCGGTCCGAACAGGCGACCGTGGTCCTCGATCGGGGCCAGGTCGAGCGCCTGCGCGACACCCTCACGGAGTGGCTTGACACGGACGAACGGTGACACGGCTCCACGGCCGATCACGTGGCGGGCAGGGGGCGGCACAGCAGGGCGGCCGGGGAGGGGCGGGTGGCGGCGCGGGTGGTGAAGGCGATGCCCGCCGCGTACTCGGTGGGCAGGCACTGGCCCTTGTAGCCGCCGTAGGCGAATTCCCCGCCGGGGCCGCCCGCCGGGCGGTTGTCGCCCCGGTCGAACCACACGGTCCGACCGCCTCCGGGAAGCGCCGTACGGGCCGGGGCGCACAGCGCCGCCGAGACCCGCTCGCCCCGCAGGCTGTAGCCGATCAGGAACTGGCCCGCCGGACACTGGAACTTGGTGTACCCGCCGGCCCAGTCGCCGCCGGCCGGGACGTACGTCTCGTCGCGGACCACGGTGTGACCGCCCGTCGGGGCGCGCAGGTCCGAGGTGGTGCACAGGCCGCGGCCACCGGTGTGGGCGAGTCCGGCGAGGCGGGCGCCGTCGGGGCAGACCGCCTTGCGGGCGCCGCTGTCCCAATCGCCGGCCGCCCGGGTGCGCAGCGAGGCGTTGTGGTCGCGGTGGTCCGTGGTCAGCTGGTACCAGGCGGGGGTGGCGGGAATCGCTCCGGTACGGCCGGGGGTGGTGGTGAGCGGGGACCAGCGGGTGGTGCGCCAGTCGCCCTGGTCCAGGACGCCGGAGCGCCGGCCGGTCGCGTCGTAACGCAGGAGCGCCCAGCTGTCGCCGCCCGGGGTGCCCTGGGCGGTGGTGCTCCAGCCGACGAGCGGCCAGTACGCGAAGTCGGCGTCGGAACGCGTCAGGTAGCCGGTGATGTGGTCGAACCACGTGCGTGGGGCGGCGCCGGTCTCGTCCGCGCCGATTCCGAACTCGCTGATCCAGACGGGGGCGGTGAAGTGGGTGCCGGTCTCCGCGGATACGAAGAAGGCCTGGTCGTAGAGGGTCTGTTCCAGTTCGGCGGCGGTCATGTCCTGGTAGCGGGCGTCGTGCGTCTCGCCCATGCCGGTGGCGCCGCTGTGACGGGGGCCCGTGTACCCGTAGAAGTGGGCCGAGTAGACCAGCTTGTTCGAGGTGACCAGGGTGTGGGAGAGGGTGCGTACCGGGGTCAGGGTGGGCCGGCCGTGCGGGAAGCCGTCCACGGGGAGCCCGAACCAGTTGATGCCCTCGACGACGATCAGCAGCTGCGGATTGGCCTCGGTGAGGATGCGGTCGGCGGCCTCCTGGGCGGCGGCGTGCCAGTCGTGGTTGTCGCCGAGGCCCCAGTTGGGGTCGTCCCAGAAGTCGCGGCGGACCTCGTTGTAGAGGTCGGCGCCGACCACCCGCGGGTTGTCGCGGTAGCGGCGGGCGAGGAAGACCCAGTCGTCGGCCCACTGGGTGGTGGAGCGGCCGCTGTTCCAGCGCTCGTTGCCGTCCAGGCCGCAGCACCACCGGGTGGTGACGGTGTGGTTGTTCAGGATGACGGCGAAGCCGGCGTCGGTGAGGGCGGCGACCACGGCGTCGTAGACCTGGAGGGGGGTGCGGCCGCGCAGGGCCGGGTTGGCGGCGACGGCGGAGTCCGGGACGGGGGTGGTGTCGCGCAGCATCTCGTTGGAGAAGGGCAGCCGGATGCTGTTGAGCCCCAGGGACCGGAAATCGGCGAGCAGGGCGGGCAGGGGCGCCCGGTCCAGGCCGATCGGGATGCCGTGGGCGTTCTGCCCGCTGTGGTGCGTGGCGGGATCGTTCCGGTCGCCCGAGCCGTTCCAGGAGCCCTGGGCTCCGTCCCAGTTCCCGGAGCGCAGTCGGAAGCGGTCGCCCTGCGCGTCGACGATGTACCGGCCGCGGGTGGACAGCGGCGGCGTCCACGCCTCGGCGGTGCCCGGGGCGGCCGCGGCGGGCGCGTCGGCGGCGCGGGCGGGCTGCGCGGGCGGCGCCGCCACGGCGCCGACCACCAGCAGCAGCGCGCACAGGACCGCGCGTAAGAGGCTCTTCATCTCGCTCCTGCCGGAATCGGCCGTCCCGGCGGGCGGCTGCCGCGGGCAGGTTACCGGCGGGTCGCTTCCGGGGGAAGTCGCACGCGGAAGCGGTTTCGGCCAGGGTCGGCATCCGCCGGATCCTGTCGGTTCGGGCCCGGTCACGCACCGTCACCCTGGAGAAACGGTCCCGCTCGGGGCCGCGCCCCTCTACCGTGCCCTGAGACGCACGGCACGGCACCGGAGGGCGGGGCGGATGGACGACGACGAAGACATGCGGCTGGCGGGTATGACGCCGGAGATCTCCCGCCGCACCCTCACCCTGCTCCGCGGTCTGGCGGGCCTCGAACCGCCCGAGCAGGTCCCCGAGGAGGCCATGGTCGTCGCCGACGCGGTCCTGGCCGAGCACGGCACCGACGGGCTCCGGGTCCTGGTGATGACACTGGCGGCCTGGGCGACGGCCCAGATCGAGAACGTCGCCGAGCTGAGCGGGCGCAGCCACGAGGCCGTCCTCGACGCGATGGAACTGGCCTGCCTGGAGGCGAACGCCGAAGACACCCCCTGAGGGCTGTCCCGTGGCCACCCGCTGCGACATCTCAAGGCGCACAAGGCCTCCGGCGGCCCGTTCCCGCATCGGGCGAGGAAGAAACCGGGTCCGGTCCGGCAGCGATTCGGCGGCTGTCGGCGACACTGGGAGAGCAGGAGCGTCGTGGGGGGTCGTGATCGGAGGCCGTCGTGAGCACACCTTCCCCCATCCGGATCGCCGCCGTTCTGTCCACCGAGCACCGTGGACGGCTGATGTCCCAGGCCCGTGAGGTCAATTTCCCGGAGAGCGCGCGCATATTCGACGAGGGCACCCGGGCCGATTCCTTCTGGATCGTGCGTTCCGGCACCGTGACCTTGGAGATCCCCGTCGCCGGCCGCCGGCCCGCGCCCGTGGAGAGCCTCGGCCCCGGTGAGCTGGTGGGCTGGTCGTGGCTGTTCCCGCCGTACGTGTGGCAACTGGGCGCGGAGGCGATGACACCGGTACGGGCCTACGAGTTCGACGCGGCGACCGTCCGGATGCTGATGGACGCCGATCCCACCTTCGGTTCCGCGATCGGGCACTGGGTCGGGCGCGTCCTCGCGATGCGCCTCCAGCAGACGCGCACCCGCCTGCTGGAGCTGTACGCGCCCCGCCTCACCAGCACCGCCTAGGAGGTCGGCCTGATCCACCGGACACCCCCCGGGCGGCTACTGATCACGCACTCCCGCCCCCTCGACCGTCCCGCGCCGCAGGCTCAGCGCGGCCGGGACGACGGCGGCGGCCACCGCCACGGCCGCGCAGGCGGCGAACGTCGCCGTGAGGGCGTCCCACGGGATCACCAGGCCGCTCCGGACGTGCAGGAGGCCGAGCGCCGCCCGGACCCCCAGCAGGTTCAGAGCGGCGACCAGGGTTCCGGCGACGGCGCCGACGAAGACGACCAGCAGGGACTCCCCCGCCACCAGGCGCAGGACCTGCCTGCGGGTGGCGCCGGCCAGGCGCAGGACCGCGAGGTCGCGGGCCCGGTCGGAGGTGGCCATGACCAGGGTGTTGGCGAGCGCGATGCCCGTGTACAGCAGGGCGATCCCGAGGACGAGCAGGAGGCCCGCTCGGGTGGTACGTCGGGTCCCGGGCCGGTTCTCGGACGTCCACCGGTCCGCGGTGAGGACGCGGCCGCCGGCCGGCTTCGCGGCCGCGGCCAGCGCGGCGCCGACCGCCCGGCGATCCGTGGCGGGGGCGACACGTACGTCGATCCGGTCCACGGTCGCGCCGGGGGCGTTGGCGGGGGTGACGTAGGCCCCGTTCCCGCCGGTGCCGATGCTCATCACGGCGGCGATCCGCAAGGCTTTGCGGGTGCCGTCGCCGAGCCACACCTCGACGGTGGATCCGACGGTGTGCCGCTCCCATTCCTCGGTGACGATGACGGAGTCGTCGTCGAGATCGGTGACCGAGCCGGCCGTGAGGGGCAGTCGAGTCGTCCGGGCCAGTGCTCGGGGGTCCGCGGCGCGGGCGTCGGAGCGGATCAGCGCCGTTCCCTCCTCCAGCACGTGGACCGTAGTCGCCGCGGTGGAGGAGATCTCCGTCCCGGGTACGGCCCGGATCCGTTCGATCGTGGCCGGATCGAACCCGCCCGGGCCGGCGGTGATCACGTGGTCGGCCGTGGTCCGCTGCCGGATCTCGGCGGCCTTGGCCTCGTTCAGGGTCGCCGTGGTGCCCAGCAGGGAACCGGCGAGGGCCACGGTGACCAGCACGGGGGCGGCGACGGCCGCCGTACGGCGGATGCCGGCCGCCGCGTACTCCCGGATCAGCATGCCGCCGGCGCCGGGCAGCCGGGCGGGGAGCCAGGCGATCAGCCGGACCAACGGCCTCACCAGCACCGGTGACAGCAGTGCGAAGGCGACGATGAAGAGCATCGGGCGACCGATGTACGTCTTGCGGTGGAGCAGTTCGGACGGATCGGCCAGCAGGGCGTGGGCAAGGGTGCCGAGGCCCACCAGCAGCAGTCCGGCGCCGAGGAGCCCGCGACCCGGGGTCATGATCCGTGTCTCGAACGCGGCTTCGCGCAGCGCCTCCGCGGGGGCGACCCGCCCCGCCCGCCAGGAGGCGGCGACGGCTCCCGCCAGGGCGACGAGCAGGCCGGTCCAGAACGCGAGGTGGAAGGGCCAGGTGGCGTCACCGAGGGTGAACCAGCGGGGCGCGAGGCCCTCGTCCACCAAGGAGGAGACGAACAGGGGTGCCCCGTACGCCCCGAGCAGACAGCCCGCGGCGGAGGCGGCCACGCCGAGCAGCAGTGCCTCGGCGATCACCGTGCGGCGGATCTGGCCCGGGGTGGCGCCGGACGTGCGCAGCAGGGCGAACTCCTTGCGGCGCTGGGCGACGGCGAAGGCGAAGGTGGAGGCGACGACGAACAGGGACACGAAGCCGGTGACGCCGCCCGCGGTGCCGAGTACGGCGTTCACCGAGAGCAGGGCTTCGCTGTCGCGCTCCGGATCCGGGTCGGCGTACCGGCGGTCCCGGCCGGTCAGGACCCGTACCTCGGCGCCCTGACCGCCCGGGAGCGCCCGTACGGCGTCCTGCACGGCGGTCGGGTCGGCGGCGACGACGAGTTGGTCGACAGCGGGCGAGAGGTGGGCGGCACGGGCGTCGGTGAAGAAGACGGCGTCCTCGAAGCCGCGTTCGGTCACGGTGCCGACCACGGTGACGGGGCCGTGGTCGGTGCCGATGCGCGCTCCGGTGGGGGCCCAACCGGTGGTGACGACCTCGTCGTCGGAGTGCGGGGCGCGGCCCGCGTCGAGGGTGTACGGGGCGAAGGCGGCGACCGACCAGGGGTGGCCGACCAGCTGCTCGGGCCCGTCGTCGGGGCGGACGGGGAAGGACCGGTCCTCGGTGGTCGGGCCCAGGTCGGCCAGCCGCCGGGCGAGTTCGGGGGTGACGGGCCCCGGGTGGGCGATCCGGCCGGTGCGCTGCCCGCCCTTGACGGGGACGCGCAGCACGTCGTCGCCCTTGACGACGACGGGGGCCTGGGCGAATCGCTCGGGGAGGCGCCGAGGGGCGTCCAGGGTGGCGGCGAGGCCGAGTCCCATGGTGGTGATGAGGCCGACGCCGAGGGCCAGGGCCAGGAAGCTTCCGACGAAGGTGACCCAGCGGGTGCGTGCGGTGCGGAGGGCGATGGTCAGCACGGCGCCGCCTCCAGGGCGGTCATGCGGGCGGCGATGTCCTGGGCGGGCGCGCCACGGAGTTCACCGTTCGGCCGGCCGTCGGCGAGGAAGACCACGCGGTCCGCGTAGGAGGCGGCCACGGGGTCGTGGGTGACCATGACGACGGTCTGCCGTTCGGTGTCGACCATGGACCGGAGCAGGGTGAGCACCTCGCGCCCGGTCCGCGAGTCCAGGGCGCCGGTGGGTTCGTCGCCGAAGAGCACCTCGGGGCGGGTGATCAGTGCGCGGGCCAGGGCCACGCGCTGCTGCTGCCCGCCGGACAGTTGCGGGGGCCGGTGCCGGGCCCGGTCGCCGAGGCCGACCCGGGCGAGCGCCTCGCGCACCTCGGCCTTGGCGGGGCGGCGGCCGGCCAACCGCAGCGGCAGGGCGACGTTCTGTTCGGCGGTCAGGGCGGGCAGCAGGTTGAAGGCCTGGAAGACGAAGCCGATGCGTTCGCGGCGCAGCAGGGTCAGCCGGGTCTCGCCGAGGCCGCCGAGTTCGGTGCCGCCCACGCGCACGCTGCCGGAGGTGGGCCGGTCCAGTCCGGCCGCGCACTGCAGCAGGGTGGACTTGCCGGAGCCGGAGGGGCCCATGACGGCGGTGAAGGTGCCCCGGGGGAAGTCGAGACAGACCCGGTCGAGGGCGGTGACGGCCCGGTCGCCGGTGCCGAAGACCCGGGTGACGTCCTTGAGTTGGATCGCGTCGTTCTCCATGCCCCCAGCCAACCGTCGCGGGCGGCGCGGCACAGCGGGCCCAGGCCGAGTTCGTGGGGTGGGGCCGGCCCTACCCCGGGAGGGGGTCCGGACCCCGTCCCGGCAGATCACAGCCGTGCCGCGGCAGGTTTCGGGGAGGTGTCCCGGTCGGTGTTCGGCCGATTCGGCGGCTCGCTCGCGCACAGGTCAGCCAGCCGCCACCGCTGCGGTCTGCATTCATTCGTACACGATGGGTGACGAAAAATGGCGGTGCGAACGGGCGTTCACCGCTCGCGTCGGTAAGACTGCGTCCGCTATCCGAAACACCAACCCAAGGGAGTGTTCGAAATGCGGTCCATCGCAAAGGGTCTCGGGCTCGGTTCCGCCGCCATGGCGCTCACCGCGCTCACCGCACTGGCCTGGCCGGGTACGGCCGGAGCCGCACCGACCGGTACGGAGAGCCTGTACGCCCCGTCCGCGTTGGTGCTCAGTGTGACGGCCGGGCCCGATGCCCAGGCGGGCACGGTCATGCGCGCCGTGACCCTCGTCTGTTCTCCGACGCCCGGCGGGACGCACCCCAACCCGGTCGCGGCGTGCGCCGAATTACGTGCGAACGGCTCGCAGCTCGACCCGCTCGCCGCGCCGGCCGCCCACGCCGCCTGTACCAGGGAGTGGAACCCGATGACGGTGTCGGCCGTCGGGGTCTGGCAGGGCCGTCGGCTCAGCTACACGTACACCTTCGCCAACCCGTGCGGCCTGCGGCACACCTCCGGCGCGCTGTTCGGCTTCTGATCCCCTGTGGAGCGCCGGGCCGGGCGGCGCCGTGCGACCGCCGTCCGGCCCGGCCCGCACGGCCGCGTCCTCAGCCCAGTTCGAGACTGGTCACCCCGAACAGTTCCGTCAGGGCGAGGTCGGGTGTCGGGCCGGTGTACATGCGGGCGGTCTCGAAGGCCGGGGCCAGGCCGAGGCGTTCGAAGAGCGCCCCCGCCTCCGGGTTCGCGTCCGGTACGTCCACGGACACCAGGCCGTCGGGGGCGTGCCGGGCCAGCCGCAGCACCAGGGCCGCCGCCACCGCCGGGGTGGCCGCGTAGAGGGGGCCGATCCGGTGGGCGGCGCTGGAGGGGCGGATCACGCCGAGGCCCTCGATCCGGCCGTCCCGGACGGCGGCCAGGGCGGTGCGGCCGGGCAGCCCGGTCCAGGCGGACAGGAAGGCGTCCCGCGACGCGGGAAAGAAGCGTCGGTCGTAGGCGGCGAGCCGACCGAAGGGCAGGGTGCCCGCGTCCACGATCTCGACCGCGCCGTCCTCCTCGCCCTGCGGGACGCCCTCGTAGCGGAAGTTGTTCCAAGCCGAACGGAACCCGGATTTACGGTAGTTGTCCTGCTGGTCGACGACTCCGTCCAGGCCCACGAGCCGCCCGTCGAGCCGTTCCATCCCGGCGTGCCACAGCCGGATGCCGTACCCCTGGCCCCGGACGGCGGGCCGGGCGATGTAGAAGCCGATGAAGCCGAAGCCTCCGCCGTAGCGCACGGCGGAGATGCAGGCCACCGGCTCGCCGTCCAGCCGCCCGACGAGGAAGCCCTCCGGGTCGGCGACCGCGAAGGCGAACCGGTCCGAGTCCCCCGGATTCCAGCCCTCCTCGTCGGCCCAGTCACGGATCAGCTTCATGTCGGCGGCGCTCGCGCCGGCGATCTCGAATCCCGTCATGCCGGTGTTGTACCAGATGGGCCCGGTGTGCGCAGGGGTGTCTGATCAGTCGTCAGGAGGCGGCAGAACGCGGCCCGATCGGCCTCCTTGTGGAGATCGCTGACCTGTCCGTCCCCTACTTCGACGACCCGCCAGACCCCGTCCGCGCGCAGGGCGAGATCGGTGGTCACGAAGGGGCAGCCCAGCGCCTCGACGGCCGCCCGGACCGGTTCGAGGGCCGCCTCGATCCCTTGCGGGACCTCGGCGACCGGGCTGTCGGGATGGGCCGTGACCAGTCGGGGCACCCCGTCCCGCCACCACACCCGTACCTCGGCGGCCGCCCCCTCCGGCGTCACGAACTGCTCGAAGGCCCTCAGTACCACCCCGCCCGTCAGGAACTCGCCCTGCAGCTCCACGAAGCGGGCGACGACGCGGTGCAGGGCTGCCGGAGCGGCGAGGTCGGGCACGTAGCAGGCCTCGTCCCACTCGTGCTTGCGGGACTTCACGTAGTCCTTGACGACGGCGGCCCCCGCCGGCAGGCCGGCGGCGAGGGCTTCGAGCCCCTCCGGATCCGGGACCGCACCCGGCCCCGCCGGCAACCAGCCGCTGACCGGCGTCAGTCCGGCGAAGGTCTCGTACCAGCCGGGAAGTTCGTGCGCGCGGCGGTACGCCTCCGGGGTGACGACGAGCTCGCCACCGCGCCGGCGCAGGGCCGCGTCCAACGCGGCGTAGCGGCTCGCGGGGATCATCCAGCCCCGATACCAGACGACTCCGGCCCCCTCCGGAACACGCGCGACGCCCCGCTCCGCGTCCCCGACCAGCAGCGCGTCGTGGTCGATGAGCAGGACGGTGCCCCCGGCGGCACGCAACTGCCGGGCCTCCGCCGCGAAGTGGGCGTCGACCCGGCGCTCGTTCAACGGGTCGCGGCAGTGGAGGACGGTGGGGGTGGTCGGGGTCGTCGTCGCCATGCGCCCACCCTACGAACTGCCCCGTCGATCACCGAAACGGCCCCGTCGATCACCGTACGGATGTCAGCCCGCGCAGATCACATCGTCGAGCCGGATGGGGTCGGAGTCGAGTCGCACGTACGCGGTGAAGGTGTCCGTGTCGCCGGAGACCCAGTGGGTGGTCACGGTCGCCCAGCCCACCGAGGCGGCCTTGGCGACGGTGACCGGGCCGATGCTGATCTCCTGTGGCTCCTCGTGGGAGCAGAGCAGGACGTCGACCTCCTCGCTGAGCTGCTGTCTCTCCTTGAGGATCTGCGAGATCCGGTTCTCCCGGTCCTGCGCGGAGGGACCGCGGTGACCGTAGAAGTCGCTGAGGAACGCGCTGATCTGAGCAGCGGTGTGCCCCTTTCGGGCGGCGGGCGCAGCGAAGGCGGGAACGGACGGCATGACCGGCAGCACGAGCAGGGTCAGCAGCAGGGCACCGAAACGGTACGGCTTGAGCATCATGTCCGGTCTTGTACCCGCCCGGCCGGTGGATCGGGAGGGCGGGGCCCGGATCTCACTCCTGCGGGGGTCGGGATTCACCGCAGAAACGACCCTCCGGGCGGTACGCACAAATGGGCTCGCGGGTGACCCGTGCCCCTCCGTAGGGTCGATGCATGGGGAAGCCACTTGTCGCAGTGTTCAGCCGGGCCGGAATGTCCACCGACTCCGGAATTCCGGATTACCGAGGGCCCCAGGGCCTGTGGCGGCGGGAACCCGACGCCGAGAAGCTCGTGACCTACGAGTACTACATGGCCGATCCGGAGATCCGGCGCCGCTCCTGGCGGATGCGTGCCGAGCTCGGCGCGCTCGGAGCACGCCCGAACGCCGCGCACCTGGCCGTGGCGGAGCTGGAGCGCGGTGGCACCCCGGTACGGGTGATCACCCAGAACGTGGACGGGCTGCACCAGCTGGCCGGGATGCCCGACCGCAAGGTGTTCGAGCTGCACGGCAGTGCCCGCTCGGTGGTGTGCACGGCCTGCCACGCCCGGTCGGGAATGGACGAGGCGCTGGCCAGGGTGGCCGCCGGGGAGCCGGATCCCGCCTGCCTGGTGTGCGGCGGGATCCTCAAGTCGGCGACCGTGATGTTCGGCCAGCGGCTCGACCCGGAGGTGCTGGGGCAGGCGGTCGCCGTGGCCAAGGGCTGCCAGGTCTTCATCGCCGTCGGGTCGACCCTTCAGGTGCAGCCCGCCGCGTCGCTCGCCGGGATGGCCGCGGAGGCCGGGGCTCGACTGATCATCGTGAACGCGGAGGAGACCCCGTACGACCCGCTCGCCGACGAGATCGTCCGCGAGCCGATCGGCACCGCCCTCCCGGCCCTGCTGGCCCGGTTCGCCGCGTCCTGACCCGGGCCTACCCCGCGTCCGCCGCTCGGCGCATCTCCGCCACGTCCAGCTTCTTCATCCGCATCATGGCGGCGGTGGCCCGGGCGGCGCGCGCGGGGTCCGGGTCGGCGATCAGGTCGATGGCGCCCGGCGGGATGACCTGCCAGGACACACCGAACCTGTCCTTGACCCAGCCGCAGACGCCCTCCTCGCCGCCGCCACCGGTCAGCGCGTCCCAGTAGTAGTCCACCTCCCCCTCGTCGGCGCACCGGATCTGGAAGGAGATCGCCTCGGTGAAGGGGAACTGGGGGCCGCCGTTGAGGCCGATGAACCGCTGGCCGTTGATCTCGAACTCCACGACCATCACCGAGTCGGCCGGGCCGGGGCCCGCCTCCGTGTACCGGCCGATCCGGCCGAGCTTCCCGTCCTTGAAGACGGACAGGTAGTAGTCGGCGGCCGCTTCCGCGTTGCCGTCGAACCACAGACACGTGGTGAATCCGTTGCCGCTCATCTCTGCCTCCGGGCCGGTGATGGGACGGTGAACACCGTCCCTCACCTACAGACCGGCCCCGGACCCGAAACTCATCGGTGGGTCCGGGGCCGGTCCGTGTGCGGCCGGTATTTCGCCCGTTCGGCCTACTTGGCGGGCTCCGCGCCCATCGCGAGCATCCGCTCGACGACGCGCTCGGTGGCGCCGCCGTCGTCCAGGTCGCAGAACTCGGCGCGGAACGCCGCCCGCGCCTCGGCGTACTCCGCCCCGAGCGCGTCCGCGTTGCGCACGGCCTCGATCAGGCTCGCCGAGTCCGCCAGCAGCGGTCCCGGTGCCTTCGCCTCCAGGTCGAAGTTGAAGCCGCGCAGCGTGCCGCGGTAGTGCTCCAGGTCGTACGTGAAGAGCAGGATCGGCCGGTCGGTGTGAGCGAAGTCGAACATCGCGGAGGAGTAGTCCGAGATCAGCACGTCGGCGACCAGCAGCAGGTCGGCCGCGTCGGGCCAGCGGGACACGTCGACGACGAACCCGTCCCGGACGCCGTCGCGGACCTGCTCCGTCACGTGGTGGTGCCCACGGACCAGCAGGACGTGGTCCTCGCCCAGTTCGCGGCGGGCCTGGTCCAGGTCGATGCGCAGGTCGAGCTTGTAGCCGCCCGAGAAGCCCTCGTTGTTCTCACGCCACGTGGGCATGTAGAGGACGACCTTCTTGCCCTCCGGCAGGCCGAGACGGCGCCGGACCTCGGCGATCCGCTGCGCGTCGGGCCGCACCAGCGCGTCCGTACGCGGGCTGCCGGCCTCGATGACCTCACCGTCGTAGCCGAGGGCGCGCTTGAGGAGGGGCGTGGCGTAGGAGCTCGGGGAGGCGAGCAGGGTCCACTGGGCGCTGTCGTGCGCCAGCCCCTCCAGGATCTCCGGGCTCGTGTAGTAGTCGTGCACGAAGTCGTGGCCGATCTGCTTGATCGGCGTACCGTGCCACGTCTGGACGACGACCTGGCCGGTGCGGCGCTGGAAGCGCTGCGGCACGTTGTCGTTGGTCACGAAGTAACGGGCGCGGGCGAGCACCTCCCACGACTCCACGCTGCCGTACTGCACGGCGCGGGCGGTCGCGGGGACCTCGGTGTGGCCGTCGCGGACCAGCCAGATGTGCTCGAGCTTCTCGCCGCGGCGCACCAGTTCCTCGTGGATGGCGCGCGGCGAGTCGCCGGCGGCCTGCCCCTGGAAGGTGTCGTAGACGACGATGTCCTTGACCGGCAGGGCACGCTGCGCCGGGTAGGTCTCGAAGCGGGTCACGCGCTGCGCGTAGTTGGAGCGGTCGTGCGGGCTGAGCAGCGGGTCGCAGACCAGCACCATGCGGTCGTGGAAGCGGGTCTCGACCCGCATCCGGCGGCCCTGCACGGTGAGCGGGTGCGGACCGGCGAACAGCAGGCCGGGGCCCATCTGTACGGGGGCGCCGCGATCGACACCGAGCAGTCCGGCGGTGGTTCCGCCCTGGGCGGTCGGGCGCAGCGTCGGCCACCAGCGGCCCTCGGGGAGCGTGGTGCGACCGGCGTACGCCTCGGGGAGCACGGGCCGGAAGACGGCCTCGAAGGTGGCTCCGTCGCGGGTCACGGGGTAGCTGAACTCCACGCCGTGCGCGTTGTGCAGCACGAGTTCGTACGGCTCGTCGGTCGGCGCGACGAACCGGCCCCGCAGGGTGACGGTGCCGTCCTCGGCGGTGACCTCGTCGACGAGCGGCGGGGAGGGCTGCACGGAGAGGGTCAGGTGGCCGGTGTTGCCGCGCTTGGCGAAGAGGGAGCGGTCCGCGTCCTCGCCGGGCAGGGGCAGGACCAGGCCGTCGAAGCCGCCGCGCTCGTCGTGGACCATGCGGTGCTCGGTGCCGTCGGGGCCGATGACCGAGAGGCTCCAGGGCTCGGGGGTCCACTCGCCGGGCTCGCACGGGGCGTCCGGTACGGCGGCCAGATCGGCCAGCGGCACGCGGGCGGTGAACGAGGCCCGGTCGGCGCCGGACGCGGCGGTCTCCAGCGGGAAGGAGAGGACGGTGCCGGTGGTGACGTGGACGGCCTGCAGGGCCTTGGATCCGATCGCCTCGGCGGAGAGTTCGCCGGTGATCTCGACGGCGTCGTCACCCGCCGCGTGGACGTCCAGGGCGCGGGCGCGGGCGATCTCCACCTGGATGGTGAGGGCACCGGAAACGGCCGGGACGATCCGGACGTCGGGGGCCACCCAGTGCGGGGGCGGGTTCTGGCCGGTGTCGTTCTCCCCGCCCCGCAGGCGGGCGCGGTGCAGCCCGCCGGCTCCGGTGACGGCGATCGACGTGGTCCATATGCCCTGGTTCCACTTGCCGCCCGACTGGAACATCGAGGGGTCGACGACGGCCGTGAAGCCGGCCCAGTCGGCGTGCCGCAGGGCGAGGTGCGGGGCCTTCACCGTGGCCATCGGGGAGGCGACGGTACGGGTGCTGACGACGGAGCGGCGACGCTTGCCCCCCTCGCGGAAGACCAGCACCTTGCGGGTGCCGAGGCGGCTCTCCGCGCCGAGGTGGCCGGGGAGGGCGTAGCCGCGCAGCAGCAGCTTGCCGTCGACCCAGGTGGCCTGCTCCAGACGGCTGACGACGCGGCGCTCGCGCGGGCCGAGGGTGAGGATCTTGGACGGGACCGGCGGACGGCCGTGCAGGAAGGGGTAGTCCGCCTGCGGGCGGGCGAGGCCCTTGACCGGCACGCTGTAGCTGTAGTCGCGCTGGTGGTGCTGGAGCGCGATGAAGTCCTCGACGCGGCCCTCGCCGGCCAGGTACGCCTTGAGCCGGTCGGCGACGGTCAGGTCGGACCAAGGGCCGGTGCCGATCTCGCGGACGAGACCGCCGACCTCCTTGACGAAGGCGGCGCGGAAGTCGGGGCCGCCCTCGCCGACGTACTTGTAGATGAGCGGGAGTTCCTCGCTCAGCACGTTGTGGTCGTAGTCCCGCAGGTAACGGGCGTACTTGGCGCCCTGCTTGGCCTTCAGGGACTCACGGACCAGGCGTACGGACTTCACGCGGTCGATGAGGGAGATCGGGTCGGTGGAGCGCTGGGTGATGGAGCGCTCGCCGGTCTCGCGCACGCGCCAGTGGTAGACGCAGTCGCTGATGATGTCGACGCTGGAGGCGAAGTAGTGCGCGGGGATGCTGACCGGGGCGTCCTCGTAGAGGATGCCCTCGGGGTACTGGAAGCCGTGCCGGTCCCAGAAGCTGCGCCGGTACACCTTGTTCCACGCGGTGCGGTCGGTGACCAGCGCCGGGAACTTCGAGATGTGGGTCTTCAGCTGGGTACGGGCGAAGGCGGCCCGGTGTCCCCAGGACTGCTGCATGCCGACGGAGCGGAATCGCTTCACGTTGCCGCCCGCGAAGTCCGAACCCGTCTCGTCGAGCGCGTCGATGAGCCGCTGGTAGGCGTAGTCGGGCATCGTGTCGTCACTGTCGACGAAGGCCAGGTACTCGCTGTCCTTGTCGGCGTGACGGGCGCCCACGTTACGGGCCGCGCCGAGGCCTGCGTTGTCCTGCATCACGACGCGGAAGCGCTTGTCCTTGGCGGCGAACGCCTTGGCTATGACGGCGCTGGTGTCCGTGGACCCGTCGTCCACGAGGATGGCCTCGAAGTCTTCGAAGGTCTGGGATGCGATCGATTCCAGGCACTCGTCGAGATAGAGCTCTACGTTGTAGACGGGGACGACGATACTCAGGCGCGGCGGCATGGGTGGCGGTTTCTCCAGCGTTTTATGCTTTGTCGATGATCAGCTGCTCACAGCATCCTACTCTGTAACAGAGTCATAAACTCCACACATATGGGGCATACGAAGCCAACCGCCAAGGCGGACGGCAAAGAATTCAGCCGTCCGCCACTTCGGCGATGCGGTGGGAGGCGGCCCGACCGTGCCCGGCGGGCCCGGTCAGACCTCCAGGTCGGCCTCGATCTTCTTCAGTTGATGGCGGGCCATCGCGAGGTTGGCCCGCTTCTTGTCGAGGGCCAGATAGAGGAAGAAGCCCGTGGAACCACGGCTCTTCATCAGTCGGATCAGGTGGTACTGGCCGCCGAGCGTGATGAGGATGTCCTCGATCTCGTCCTTGAGGCCGAGCATCTCCATCGTGCGGACCTTGGCGCGCACCACGTCCGTGTTGCCCGCCGCCGCGACCGCCAGGTCGAGGTCCTTGCCGCCCCCGATGGTGCCGAGGGCCATGCCACTGCCGTAGTCGACGAGCGCGGCACCGATCGCGCCTTCGATGGTGGTGGTGGCTTCCTTGAGCGCGGTCTCCACATTGACCATGAGAGGGTCCTCTTTCTCGTTTCACTGTGACTGGGTTGTGAGGGGAACGTGACTGGCTGTAGCGGGATGTGGCGGTGACGGAACGCGGCGGACGGGTCGGGCTCGGCCGCCGGTCGGAGCGCGCGTCTCACCCGGGTGCGGCTCCGGGACCCCGTCGCCCGAGGGTGTGGTCGATCAGTTCGGCTATCCGGAGACTGGAGCGCCGGGCCTCCAGGTGGAGACGGCCGACGTTGACGCGCGGTTCGGCGGTCAGGGTGAGGACCGCCGCCAGGCCGGCCGCGTAGGTGGCGACGTATCCGTCCTCGCCCCGCACGAGCAGTTCGCGGAACGCGCCCTGGCCGGTGCAGTCGCTGAGCCGCTGGGCCACCCCGAGGGCGGCGGCGGTCAGCGCCGCGACGGACTCGGCCTCGGCGGCCGCACTGTCCTGGGCGAGCACGAAGCCGTCGGCGCTCGCTGCCAGGGCTCCGGTGAGCTGAGGTACCCGGGCCCGCAACCTGCGGAGCTCGGCGAGTATCTCGGCCTCCGCCTCGGGGGGCACCGTACTCATGTCGGCCTTACTCCTTTCGGGCTGCCTACGCTCGGAGCGGTCGGCGCGCAGGGCCGGTCGCAGCGGGAGCCTCACAGACTTGCCTCCAGTGCGTCGCGTAACCGGCGGAGCAGCGCCACGTCCGGGGATTGGGCCTCGGTCATCCAGTCGGGCAGGGGTGCCACGGCCGGCGGCGGGGCCGGGGTGTGCGGGGTCTCGACCAGTCCGGCCGCCGCGAGGCGCCGTACGTCGAGCAGGGTGTGGAAGGCGGGTCGGCCCAGGACCCACGCGAGGTCGGCCGGGGTGCGCAGGCCGTCGGCCCGGCCCAGCAGGGTCCGTTGTCGGGCGGTGATCGTCTGGCCGGGTGCGGCCGCCCGGGGTACGACCGGGGAGGTGTCCAGCAGGGGGTACGGCCAGACCGCGTCGAGCAGGTCCCGGCGGCGCCGGGTCTCCCGTTCGACGGCGGCCGCGGGAACGGAACGGACGGATCCGATCCAGTGGGTGGCTCCGCGGCGGAAGCGGGAGGGCCCGCTGCCCGGGGAGAGTGCGAAGAACGCGGCGTCGAATATGGCGGCGAGGTGGCATATCTCCAGCTCTCCGCCGGCGAGCCCGCCGCTGTCCACGAGGAAGCGCGCGACCTGGCGGCGGGCACCGGCCCGGTCCACGGCCTCGCGCCAGCGTTCGGGGGCGAGGCCGCCACCGGTGGTGAGCAGTACGTCGAGGCCGGGGGTGGCCGGGCTCTCCGCGTGCACGATGCGACCGTCCTCCAGGAAGAGGGTGCCGCGGTCGCGGAGCAGTGCGCCGGTGGCGCGCTCCGCGGCGAGTCGGGTGAGGAGGGGGGAAACCGCGGCGAACGCGTTCGGGGCCGTGGCGGTGGCCGGGAAGGTCATCTCAGTACCAGCCCCTCCGCCAGGGCGCGGAGCCTGTGGCGCGCCAGAGCGAGATTGCCGTCGGCGCGGTCGAGCCACAGGTGCAGGAATACGCTGCTGTCGAAGCTGGTCTCGACGAAGCGCAGTACGTGGTATCCAGTGCGGGTGGTGACGATCAGATCCTCGACGGGCGGGCCGGCCGGTAAGCCGACGGACGGACCGGCGGAGGGAACGGCTCCGCCACCGTGTGCCGGGTCGGTCCCCGCCGGGGCGAAGGACTCGTACTCGGCGGCCGCCCGGGCCAGTTCGGCGGTCTCGGCGGCGGTGGTCTCATGGTCGCCCACGGGCGACTCCCCCGCGGTGCCGAGGGCCAGTCCGCTGCTCCAGTCGACCAGCGCGGCCCCCCGCGCACCAGGCAGGGCCATGGCTTCGAGCAGGCATTCGTCGATCCCGGGCACGCGGGCTCCCCTCCCGGCCGGACGTGCGGGGTGCACGGTTCGTACGGCGCGACAGGAGGGAACTTACTCAAGTTCCACTGTACGAAAGGGCGTTCTGGCATTTTCCGCTGGAACATGCCAGGAAGGGTGCGAGAGCTTGGCCGGAACGCGTCGGAATTTGATCACGAAGCGAGCGGGAGATCGTCCGCGAGCCGGAAGGACCCTCCCTCGCGCAGCACATAACCCTCGTGGCTGAGGGTGCGCAGCAGGTGGTAGACCGTGGGTAGGGGGATCCCGGTGAGTCGGGCGAGCCGTTTCGCCGTCACCCCGCCTTCCGCGGACATCGCCTCCAGGAGGCGCAGCGCGCGCTGCACGGAGCCGATCAGGGTGGGTGTGCTGTCCTTCGAACTGTGGTCGGTGCCCATGTCTGGTCCCCCTGCTCCGGTACGAGGCCTGGCAAACCCATCAAAGTGGCTGACCGGGCGCAAAACCAGCGGACTCGCGTAAACCTGAGCATAAGATCACCGCCGCCCGCCTCAGCGCGTGCAGGTGACGTAGGCCGGGAGCGGGGTGTCCGCGATCAGGTGGCGGGGCAGGGACAGGCCGAAGCGGCGTTCCACGACGGCGAGCGCTTGGCGGTCGCGGTCCGCGTCCGGTTCCCCGGGCGGGCGGGCACACGCGCCGTCCGGGGTGAGGATCCCGGCCGCGATCAGCTCCGGGAGCAGGAAGTCCGGCCGGTGGCCGCCGCGCCAGCACTCCTCGCCGAGGCCGAAGCAACAGATCAGTTCGCCGTCCCGGGCGTACGCGAACTGCTTGGGCGGGTGGTCGGGCTGCGGGTCGAGGTGGACGGCCTCGACGCCGCCCCGGGAGACCTCGGCGAGCCGTTCGGCTCCGGCCGGCTGACCGTGTTCGACGGCGAAGGACCAGCCGCCCCACCTGCCGACCCGGGCCACGCCGTCACCGTCCACGGTCTCGGTGACCATGCTCCAGGCGTCGAGCGCGCCCAGCGGCCCGGGGCGCACGCCCGGCAGCGCGCCGAGCCGTGCGGCGAGTTCGTCGGGGCCTATGCCCCGGGCGAAGGTCAGGCCGGCGAACCACTGGTCCCAGTGGGCCAGCCACCTGATCCCGTCCGCCACGTCCTCTGCGATGTCCGCCATGTCCGCACTCCCCACGGTTTTCCCACCCCGCCGGTGCTTGTTCACCGGCACGATAGTCAGTCCGCGGTCTTCTCCGGGAGGAGGCGCTCGACCATCGTCCGAATGAGCCCCTGCGCCGGGTGCGCTTCCAGCATCGCGGGCGCGGTCAGGTCGTCCACGCTCAGCCCGAGCATCGCCAGGTACATCAGGACCACGCCCTGCCGGTCCCCGGGCAGGCCCGCGTCCAGGTGCCACCTGATGTTGGCCTCCAGCTCCAGGGCCTGGAAAGACGCGAGCTCGGTCCGGAGTTCGGGGCGCCGGGTGCTCTCCAGCCGCAGCTCCAGCATGGCGATGTGCACGCTGCGCTCGCGCCGCATCCGGTCCAGGAGCCGGGTGAGCAGGACCTCGGTGTCCAGCGGGCCGGCCAGGTCCGCCGGGTCCGGGACCAGCCGCTCCCGGGTGCGGTGCAGGATCTGTACGAGCAGCTGGGAGCGGTTGGCGAAGTAGTTCGAGGCGGTGCCCGTGGGCACACCCGCCTCGGCGTCCACCGCGCGAAGGGTCAGGCCGCGCGAGCCCTCGCGCGCCAGGACTTCGATGGCGGCGTCGAGCAGTGCGGCGCGGCGCTGCGGGTTCTGGCGCATGGGCGGGTCCCTGGGGGGGTGGGTGGGGCACATCGGGTGAGCACTGCACGTGCAGTGATTCGCACACGGTAGCGGACGTGCCCGGTCCGGGCCCTCCCCACCGCCCCCTCACCCGTGTCAGGCTGCGCGTCATGGAGCGGATCATCGAGGAGATACGCGAGGACCTGTCCCGCCGGATCGCCGTCGCGGCGGACCGGCTCGCCGACCGGACGCTGGCCGAGGACCCCGCCTACGCCGCCCTGCTGGGCCGGGCCGAGCTGCGGGAGCGGATCCACGACACCCTCCGCCAGGCCGTCGAGGGGCTGCTCCGCAGTTCCCGGGGCCTGCCGGTGGAGCTCGCCGACGCCCGGGCCGTCGGCACGCTCCGTGCCGAGCAGGGCCTGCCGCTCGCCTCCCTGTTACGCACCCACCGCCGTGGCGGCCGGCTGCTCTGGCAGTGCCTCACCGAGGCCGTGACCGCGCACGACCGGACGGCGTTGCCCCGGTTGCTGCCGGCCGCGTCCGTCCTGTGGGACGTGGTGGACCGGATGACGGATGCCATGGCCGAGTCGTACCGCCTGACGGCGGCCGCGGACGGCGACCGGGACCGGGAGCGCCGAGCGGCTCTGCTGGACGTGCTGCTCGACGGCGCGGACGGACCGTCGGCGGCGGCCGAGGCGGCCGCGGCGCAGCTGGGCCTGCCGGAGCGGGGCCGCTTCACGGTGGTGGTGCTGGCCGCCGAGGCGGCCGGCGCCCCGCCCGCCCGGCCCCCCGCGCCGGCCGCGACCGCCGGGTCCGGGGCCGCCTCGGCCCCGCGGGTGCTGTGGCGCTTCCGCGCCGACGGGGAGGTCGGCGTGGTGGAGCTGGGCCACCATCCGCTGGAATCCGTACGGGACCTGCTCGCGCCGCTCGGGGCGCGCGCCGGGGTCGGCCCGGTCGTCGCGGCGCCGGCCGAACTGGCCCGGGCGCACCGGCTGGCCGTCCTGGCGCTGCGCACCGCCCCCGAGTCGGAGGGCCCGCGTACCGCGCTGCTGGACGAACGGCTACCGGCGGCGCTGGTCGCGGCCCAGGTCGAGCTCGCCGGCCGACTGCGCCAGGTGGTGCTGGGTCCGGTGCTCGCGCTGCCCGCGGAGGACCGGCGGACCCTGCTGACCACCCTGGGCACCTGGCTGTCCTGTCAGGGCTCGACCACGGACGCCGCGCAGCGGCTGTACTGCCACCGCAACACGGTCTCCAACCGGCTGCGGCGCGTGGAGCAGCTCACCGGCCGCTCCCTGTCCGACCCCCGGCACGTGGTGGAGCTGGCGCTGGCGCACTCGGCGGTACTGCAACGCGTCGAGGCGGAACCGGTCACCCGTCCCGCCGCGCCGCGTTCGCGGACCTCGCGGACTCCAGGAGGTACGGCACGTCGATCACCGCGACGCCCGGGGTGAAGAGCAGCCGCGCCTTCAGCCGCAGGGCGTTCTGGTTGTGCAGGGGCTGCTCCCACCAGTGGCCCACCACGTACTCGGGGATCACCACCGACAGCATGTCCGTCCCGGGCGCCGCGGCCAGGTCCTCGACGTGGGCCATGATCGGGCCCACCACCTCCCGGTAGGGCGAGTGCAGGATCCTCAGCGGCAGGCCGGTGTCGTGCCTGGCCCAGGCCTCGCGCAGGCGGGTCGCCTCCTCCTCGTCCGCGGCGACGGTGACGGCCGTCAGGGTGTCGGGGCGCAGCCCTTGCGCGTAGCCGATGGCCTTGAGCGTCGGGGCGTGCACGGCGGCGACCAGGACCAGGACGTGGTGGCGTGCGGGTCTGCGGGGGCCGGCGTCGGGGGCGACGGCGACCTGATGGGCGACCTGGTCGTAGTGGCGGCGGACGCCCTTCATGCCGAGGAAGAGCAGGGGCATGGCGATGACGACCAGCCAGGCGCCGTGGGTGAACTTGGTGAGCAGGACGATGACCAGGACCAGGGCGGTCAGGGCGGCACCGACCGCGTTGATGGCGCGCCTGCGATGGATGTGGATCCGCTCCTCGCGCGGGGTGGCGGGTGAGGCGAGCACCTTCTTCCAGTGCCGGACCATGCCCGACTGGGAGAGGGTGAACGAGACGAAGACGCCGATGATGTAGAGCTGGATGAGGCGGGTCAGTTCGGCGTCGAAGGCCACGATGAGGGCGATGGCGGCGAGCGCGAGCAGGACGACGCCGTTGGAGTAGACGAGCCGGTCGCCGCGGTTGAAGAGCTGGCGGGGCGCGTAGCGGTCCTTGGCCAGGATCGAGGCGAGCATCGGGAAGCCGTTGAAGGCGGTGTTCGCGGCGAGGATCAGGACGCCCGCGGTGACCGCCTGGAGCAGGTAGAAGAGGAAGTGCCAGGTGCCGAAGGTGGCGCGGCCGATCTGGGCGAGGGCGGTGGAGGTCGGGGTGCCCGGGGGCAGGCCCAGTTCGGTGGGGTCGGCCGCGACGTGCACCTGGTACGACATGGCCAGGGCGGTGATGCCGACGAACATCGTCACCGAGAGCACGCCCATCGCGGCGAGCGTGGTCGCGGCGTTCTTCGCCTTGGGCTTGCGGAAGGCGGGGACGCCGTTGCTGATGGCCTCGACGCCCGTGAGGGCGGTGCATCCGGAGGCGAAGGCGCGCATGGTGAGGAACACCAGGGCGAGTCCGGTGTAGGTGTCGACCGGGGTGATCGGGAGGTCGGCGGACTCGGCGCGGATGGTGTCGCCGGTCCCGAGCCGTACCGCGGCCACGGCGAACATGAGATAGATGACCAGGACGAAGCCGTAGGTGGGGACGGCGAAGACCCGGCCCGACTCCCGTACGCCGCGCAGGTTCATGAGGGTCAGCAGCACCACGAAGGCGACGGACAGGACCACTGCGTGGTCGCTGAGCGAGGGGACGGCCGAGGTGATGGCGGAGACGCCGGAGACGATGGAGACGGCGACGGTCATCACGTAGTCGACGAGCAGGGCACTGGCGGCGGTGAGCGCGGCGGTCTGCCCGAGGTTCTCGGAGCTGACGACGTAGGCGCCGCCCCCGCCCGGGTAGGCGTGGCAGGTCTGCCGGTACGAGGCGACCACGACGACGAGCAGGAAGACGATGGCGGCGGCCGCGTACCAGGTGAGGTGGAGCAGTGCGACGCCGCCGAGGGCGAGGATCAGCAGGATCTCCTCGGTGGCGTAGGCCACGGAGGAGAGCGGGTCACTGCAGAAGATCGGCAGGGCGAGTCTTTTGGGCAGCAGGGTCTCGCCCAGCCGGGCGGTGTCGAGCGGTTCGCCGACCAGCATGCGTTTCGCATTGATACGCCTCATTCAGGCATAATGGTGTATTTGATTCCCCTATCAGCCCTTCTGGGGCTTGTGTCACCTGGCAAGGTCCTCGGCACGGTCCTCGGCAAGGCCCTCGGCCCGGTGCGCGAGCCACAGGTCGTACCGCGCGCTCGGGGACTGCAGCAGGGAACGCTCCAGGAGCGCCTCGATCCGGGTCAGCCGCTTGCGGGCGCCGGGGACGGAGACGCCCATCGCGGCTGCCGCCGGGCCGAGTTGGGCGTCGTGCGCCAGCCAGACGCGCACCGTGTCGCGGGCTCCCGGCGGGGCGTCGGGACCGGTCAGCCCGTTCAGATGGCCCCGGGCCCATTCGGTCAGGCGCGGGTCGCGCAGCACCTCGTCGAGTCCGGGGGCGTGCTCCGGGCTCGTACCGCTCGCCCGCCCCGCGCCCGGGGTCAGCCGCAGGGCCAGTGAGAGCGCCGCCTGGTCGGGCAGGCGGGCCAGGTCCAGGCCGAGCAGCACCTCGATCAGGCGGAGCCGGGCGGCCAGGGTGTTGCGGTGGATCCTGAGCAGCCGGGTGGCGTGCGAGGCGAAGTTCAGCCAGGCCTCGGCCGTGGCGCGCAACTCCTGCCCACCCGGGTCCTGGGGGCGTCGGGGCTCATGGGTGTGCAGGGGGGCGAGCAGGGCCCCGGCCCAGCCGGCCCCCGCCTCGTGCGCGGCGAGCGCCAGCTCGGGGCCGGGGCCGAACCGGGCGTGGCGTTCCTCCCGGCCCCGGGCGACGGCCAGCGCGTGGAAGGCCTGGGTGTAGGCGACCGGGGCCTCGCTCAGGCGCATCTCCCCGCTGACCCCGACCGTGCAGTCCGGGGCCGCCTCCACCAGTGCCCCGGCCAAGGGGCGGCCCGCGGCGGGGCCGGTCGGGGCGAGCACGATGAGGTGGCGCACGTAGACCGGGCAGCGCACGATCCAGGCCCGGCCGTCCGTCAGTTCCCGGCACAGAGCGCCCACTTCGGCGAGCCGGCCGGCTGGGCACTCGACGACGTACAGGCGCAACGGGTCGGGCAGTGCGGGGCCGAGGGCCCCGGCGATCTGGTGGGCGGTGGGGAGCAGGCCGCTCATCAGCAGGCGCAGGACGGCCTCGCGGGTCCGCAGCTCGGCGCGTCGGACCCGCTCCTCACGTCGTTCGGCCTCCTCGGCGCGCAGGACGAGGGCCAGCGGCACGGCGGCGTCCGCGAGCAGTGCGGGCGCGCCCGGGTCGTGCGGCCGCTCCAGTACGGCGGCGAGTACGGCGGCCGGCGCGCGCGGACCGTCCAGCGCGAACAGCAGCGTCGCGCGGTCGCCGTCGTGCAGGACCGCCGACCGTACCCCGCGGGCGGTCAGCTCGGCGGCGCCGCGTACGGCGGCCTCCGGCACCCGCCCGTGCTCCGCTTCGGCGTCCACCACCCCGACCCATCCGCCGAGGTGGGCGGCGAGCCATTCCAGGAGCGCGGCCGATCCCCCGGCGTGGGCGAGCCGGTGCACCTTGAGGACGTCGTCGGACCTGGACACGGCGGCATTCAACCACCTGTCGCACACTGTGCACAGTGATACCCGTCCCGCCCGGTCACCGGGCGAAGAGAACCCTGCCAACGGCTCGGCCGGCGCCTACATTGGGCGACGAGCGGCAGGGTCCCGGTGGCTTCGATGCGATCGGACACGGGGGAGGTCCCGGGATCCCGCCCTCACTCACATCTTGCGCGCCGCGCTGCGGATGGCCTCCCGGATGCGGAAGTAGGTGCCGCAGCGGCAGATGTTGGCGATGGCGTCGATGTCCTCGTCGGTGGGCTCGCTCGTGCGTTTCAGCAGGGCGACGGCGGCCATGATCTGACCGGGTTGGCAGAAACCGCACTGGGAGACGTCCTGTTCGAGCCAGGCCTCCTGCACGGGGTGCAGGTCGTCGCCGTTCGCCAGGCCCTCGATGGTCGTCACGGACCGGCCGGCGCACGCGGAGACGGGCACCACGCAGGGCCGGATGTCGGCGCCGTCCAGGTGGCTGGTGCACGCCTTGCAGACGTCCACCCCGCAGCCGTACTTGGGGCCGCGGACACCCAGCATGTCGCGGAGCACCCACAGCAGGGGCAGCTCGTCGGGGGCGTCCACGGTGACGCTCCGCCCGTTGACGGTGAAGGTGTGCGAGGGCACTGCGTACTCCTGGATCCGGGGCTAGCGGGGGTAGGGGGTGAAGTCGACGTCGAAGTCGAGCGGGAAGCTGCGCGGTCGGGAACCGGTGGCCCTGGCCCAGGCGTTGGCGATGGCGCCGACGGCCGCGGGCACTCCGAGCTCGCCCGCGCCACCCGGTTCCTCGCCGGTGGCCGGCAGCACGAAGACGCGGACGTCGCGCGGTGTGTCGCGCTGCTGGGCCCAGTGGAACTGGCTGTAACTTCCTTCCAGGGGAAGGCCCTTGTCGAGGTGCAGTCCGGCCCGCAGGGTGGTGGAGATCGCGTCGGTGAGGCCGCCGATCATCTGCGCCTCCAGACCGCGCGGGTTGACCGGCAGGCCCACGTCCACGGCGATGACGGCCTTGGTGACGCGGACGCGGTCACGGTCGCGGGTGTCGATCTCGACGAGGCACGCGGTGCGCGACTTGTACTCCTCGTGGAAGGCGATGCCCTGCGCGCACCCGGCTGCCATCGGCCGTCCCCAGTCGCCCTCCTCGGCCACCTTGTCGAGCACGGCGCGCTGGGCGTCGGTCTTGAGGAAGGTGCGCCGGAACCGGTAGGGGTCCCGACCCGTCCGGGCGGCGAGTTCATCGACCACGATCTCCTCGGCGCCGCGCGTGTTCGCGGAGTAGACCGAGCGCCAGGAGGCGGTGGGGATGCCGGTGGGCACCTCGGTGAGGGCTTGGGTGGTGAGTCCGAAGTGGTACGGGGACTTCACCGTGGTCAGGAAGAGGGTCTGGGCGAGGGTGGCGTTGCCGATGCCGAGCGGCAGACCGGCCGCCGAGGCGGTGATGATCTCGCCGAGGCCGTGCCGGAAGTCGGTCTCGGCGGCGGCCACGCGGTGCTCGAAGCTGAGCACCTCGCCCAGCAGGTGGGTGGCGCGGATCTTGTGATGGGTCGCGGGCCGCATCCGGCCGTGCCGGGTGTCGTCCACGCGCGTCCACATCAGCCGGACCGGGCGACGACAGGCCTTGGAGATCCGGGCGGCCTCCAGGGCCGCGTCGAAGAAGAGCCGGCGGCCGAAGGAGCCCCCGGCCTGGACCACGTGCACCGTGACCTCGGACAGCGGTAGACCCAGCTCGGCGGCGATGGTCTCGCGGGCCACGATCGGGGACTTGAGCCCGGACCAGATCTCGGCCCGGTCCTCGCGTACGTCGGCGATGGCGGAGTTGGTCTCCATCGGGGCATGACTGACGAAGGCGAAGTCGAACTCGGCGTCGACGTACGGGGTCAGCAGGGGCGGGACGAGCAACGGCGGGGTCGCGGCCCTCAACCTGGCCCGGATCTGCTCGTCGGACAGCTGGTCGGCCGGGCCGGGGCCCCAGGTGACCTGGAGGGCGGCCTTGGCGTCGATGGCCTGACCGAAGGTCTCCGCGACGACGGCGACCCCGGTCGGGACGGTCACCACGTTCAGCACACCCGGCATGGCCCGGACGGCGGCGAGGTTGGTGACGCCTCGAACCGTGCCGCCGAGGGTGGGCGGCCTGCGCACGACGCAGGGTTTGGCCCCGGGCACGTCGAGGTCGAGGGTGTACCGCAGGGCGCCGGTGACCATGGCGCGCGCGTCGACGCGGCCGGTGGGCCGCCCTACGAGGGTGTGCCCGGCCCGCTTCTTGGGGGTGGCGCCGAGGACGACCAGGCCGGGATCGGCGGCGGCCGCGGCGAGGTCGCCGTAGTCGGCGGTGCGGCCGTCGGGGGCCCGGACGGTGCCGCCGGAGGTGGTCAGCGCGGCCGGGGCCAGGCTCCAGCGGCGGGCGGCGGCGGCCACGAGGCGGGCCCGGGCGGTGGCGGCACACTGGCGGACGGGCCCGTAGAGGGAGCGGACGGAGTTGGAGGATCCGGTGAGTTGGTTGAAGAGCAGCTCGGGCCGGGCGTCGTCCAGCTCCACACGGACGTCGGACAGCGGAGCGTCGAGTTCCTCCGCCACCAGCATGGCCACGGCGGTGGTGAGCCCTTGACCGACCTCCTCGCGCGGCAACCGGAAGCGGATGGTGCCGTCCGACTCGACGGCGAGCGCCAGCAGGGCGGAGGTGGGGGCGCCGGCCAGGATGAACAGGTCGCCGAGGTCGACCAGGTCGGCGATGGCCGGCAGCGAGGGCACCACGGCCCGGGCGGTTTGCGGGGCGAGCGCGTCGGCTCCGGCCCGGGTGACCAGGGCCAGGGTGGGTGCGGCCACGAGGTAGGTGAGGAAGGAACGGCGGCTCTGCCCCGTGGCGTGGTTCTGCCCGGTCATGTCGTGGTGTGTCCCCAACTCTGCGTGGGCCCGCCCGCGCAGACCTCCCCCGGCTCATTACCGGCACGTAGGGTAGCGACCCCGCAGGGCGTTGGAAAGCCTCGATCACGCCGCGTCACCTCCACCGACATCACTCTTTCGGGGGTATCCGGAGGGCCCGCCTTGATCCGTCCTTTACGCGATTCCGATGGCGGGTCGGGCTCGTACAGCTCGGCCGTACGATCGAGCCACAGCCGCCGGATGGCCTGATTCCAGCCGCCGCTTCCGGGGCGGAACCACCCGGACCGGCCGAGGCCCGTGCACCGAAGCGGAGTTCGCCTGACCGGATTCGTTCGCACGCTCCGAGCGCGCCGGAAGGCCTACGGCATATACCAGAAGCAAGAACGTAGCGGATGTTGCCAAACGCCTTACACACCGTCGCGCCCTGTGCAACAGTCGTTACCGGTCCTTCCTTCAGACTTGGCCGTGCCGCGCCTGTATCGGAGTTCTCATGCCGTCCCACCTGTTCGCGGACCGTCCCGCGCAGCCGCCCGAGCCCGGGTCGGTGGACGCGCTGATCTCGCAGACCCGGCGGCTGCGGGGGGAAGTGGACGCGGTCCGCCGCGACACCGTCGTCGACGACGACGACGCCCAGGGCCGCTGGCAGCGCGCGCTGTGCGACCTCGCCGTCCACCACCTCGACGACCTCGGCGAGCACCTCGGCCAGCTCAAGGAGGGCTTGCCGGCGGTGCCCGAGATCCTCGAACACCCGCAGGCGGCGCCCGAGACCGGGCCCGAGGCCCAGACGCGTGTCGGCAGCGCGGAGTGGAACCTGCTGACCGACGAGGTCAGTTGGTCCGACGAGCTGTTCCAGATCTTCGGCCGCACGCCCGAGTCGGGCGCGCTCCCCCTCGACGAACTCGGCTCGACCCTGTTCTCCGAGGACCAGCCGCTGCTCACCGCGTGGGTCACCGCCTGTCTGGTGGACGGCCGGCCGATCGACGGCGAGTTCCGCATCGTCCGGTCCGACGGCCGGGTCCGGACCTTGCACATGAGGGGCGAGCCGGTACTCGACTCCGACGGCTGTACGGCCTCGATGTGGGCCGTCCTGCGCGACGTGAGCGAACTGCGCCGGAGCCAGCGTGCGGTGCGCGAGTCCCGTGACTCGTTGCAGCGCCAACGGGAGATCGCGCAGACCGAGCGCCGGCTGGCGGTCGAGCTGCAGGAAGCCGTGCTCCCCCCGTGGCGCGGCTCCCTGCGGTTCCCGTACGGCAGCGCGGGCACGCTGGACGTGGCCGCGCACTACCTGCCCTCCGCGACCAGCGCGCTGATCGGCGGCGACTGGTACGACGCGCTCGAACTTCCCGACGGCGGCTCGATGCTGACGGTCGGCGACCTGACCGGGCACGGCGTGACCGCCACGTCCGGGATGGCGATGATGCTGGGCGCCCTGCGTGGCATGGCCATGGCGGGCATCGAACCGGGCCCGCTGATGGGCTGGCTCAACCAGCTCCTGGAGACCTCCGTACAGCCCGCGCTCGGCTCGGCCGTGTGCTGCCGCTACGATCCCGCGCGCCAGGTCCTGTCCTGGGCGCAAGCGGGCCACCCGGCACCCCTGTTGTTCCGCCGCGGGTCGGGGCGTTCCCTGTTGCCGCCGGAGGGCGTCCTGCTGGGCGCGACCTCCGGAGCCTCCTACGGGCAGGCCGAGGAGAGCCTCGAGGTGGGCGACCTGCTGGTGCTGCACACCGACGGGCTGACGCCGCGCAGCATCGAGTTCAGCCGGGCGGACGGGACCGAGCGGCTGCTGGCGCTGGCGCCACGGTTCTCGGCGGCGCGGTCGGCGCAGGACTGCGTACGGATCGTGATCGAGGAGTTCGGCGAGAGCGAGCGCGAGGACGACGCCTGCGTACTCGTGGCCCGGGTCGGCGGGTGAACGAGTCCCGTACGTAGGGGCTTCAGGGCCGCGCCGGAAGGCGCGGCCTTTCTCGTCCCCGTACCAAGGCCTCGCGCAAGGACCTGACCGCCCTACACCCCCGTGCCGCGCGGCGCCGGGGTGTCCGGCAGAGCCAGCTTGATCTCCTGGCGCAGGTCCTCGATGCGCGCGTACCCGGAGTACTGGGCGGTGAGCCGGTACATCTCGCGCAGCCGGTCCCAGGTCCGGTGCGAGGAGGTCTCGTTCATCGAGACCAGGGCGAGGCGCGCGTACCGGTCGGCCTGCTCCGGCTCGTCGGCGATGAAGCAGGCCGAGGCCATGGAGATGTAGTCGAAGATCTGCGAGCGCTGGTAGCCCTCGCCGCGCAGCCGCAGGGCCTCCCGGGCATGGCGCGCGGCGATCGGCGCCGCGGCGGCGTCGTGGTCCGCGAGGGTCCGGTAGGCGAGGGCCTGCATGCCGTGCAGGTCGGCCTCGTCGAAGTGCTGCATCCAACTCGGCGGCGGGACATCGCCCTTGTCGGAGACGAAGAGCTCCTCCGCCTCGCCGAGGGTGCGGCGCATGGCCTGGCCCTTGCCCATGGCGGCCTGCGCCCAGGCCTCGATGGTGTGCAGCATGGCGCGCGTGCGCGGGAGGGTCTGCTCGCCCGAGCCGGACTGGGCCAGCTTCATCAGGTCCAGGGCCTCGTTCGGCTTGCCCAGGTGGACCATCTGGCGGGCGGCGCGGGACAGTGCCTCGCCCGCGCGCGGCCGGTCGCCGCCCTCGCGGGCCGCGTGCGCGGCGATGACGAAGTACTTCTGCGCGGTGGGTTCGAGGCCCACGTCGTGGGACATCCAGCCGGCGAGGACCGCCAGGTTGGCCGCCACCCCCCACAGGCGGCGCTGCAGGTGGTCCGGGTGGTGGTAGGCGAGCATCCCGCCCACCTCGTTGAGCTGGCCGACGACGGCCTTGCGCTGGAGTCCGCCCCCGCGGGAGGCGTCCCAGGCGCGGAACACCTCCACGGAGCGCTCCAGCGCCTCGATCTCCTGGGAGCCGATGGGCGCTGCCTCGTAGCGGTCGTAGCCCGCTGGGTCGGCCTGGAAGGAATCCCCGAAGTTCCGGGCCTCCTTGGCCAGGGCGGGGTCGGTGTGCAGCCAGTCGTACATGGCGTTGCTGAGGGCGGAGCCGGCGGTGAGCACCGCTCCCGCGCCCATCAGACCGCGACGGTTGAGCATGAGGTCCATTCCCGTGAATTCGGTGAGGACCGCGGCTGTGCGTTCGGGCGCCCATGGCATCCCGTCGGGGTTCTCACGAGCCCCCTCCGGCTGCCGTCTGTTGGTGCGCCGCTGCCGTACGAACCCGAGGTCCTCGATGGTCACGACACGACCGAGCCGCTCGGTGAACAGTGCTGCCAGTACCGTGGGCACCGGTTCGCGGGGGGCCTCCCCCATGTCGATCCAGCGCCGCACCCGCGAGGTGTCGGTGGCCAGCTGGGGGTGGCCCATGGCCGCCGCCTGCCTGTTCACCATCCTCGCCAGTTCGCCCTTCGACCAGCCGGCCAGGCCGAACAGGTCGTTCAAGCGGGTGTTCGGACCTTTGCTCACGTCAAGCCCCCAGGTTCTCGGCTGAGTTGACAGTAGCCCGCCGTCAGATGCCCAGCGACTATTCGCCAGGCTTCGCCAGGGCACGCCCGATGGTTCGCCACCTCGCGCCGGGTGTCAGGTAGGAATGCGCCTCCCCGACCCGGTTCACCGGCGGAACTCCCCAGGGTGAAGTACGGGATCCGGCGGGGCGGCGTACGCAACTCGTCGGCGCACGAAGGGATCCGTATCACCATGTACGCAGCAACGTCCTCCGTGTCCGCACCGGTCCGGTCGCACCGCACGCTCCCGGCGGGCGGCGGCCCCTACCTCGAACCCGGCCGCCCGTCCGCTCCGGCGCAGGGCGCCGTCCGGGCGCGGCGGATGCCGGGAACCGGGTCCCTGCCCGTCAGCGGAAGAATCGACCTCTCGGGGCCGCAGGGGGCGCAGCTGCGCACCGCGCTCGCCTCGGTGCAGCGGATCTGTCCGGAGTTCGCCCCGGTGCAGGTACTTCGGCGCAGCGGCCGCTCGGTCCTCCTGGTGGGCACCACCGGACGGATGACCGCCGTCGCGAAGGTATTACTGGATCACTCGCCCGAGTGGCGGGAGCGCTACCGGCACGAAATAGCGGCATACCGGGCCTTCGTCCGGCACCGCCCGCCGGTCCGGGTGCCGCGGCTGATCGCCGCCGACCCCGAGAACTGCACGCTGGTGGTGGAGCGGATGGCGGGCCGGGTCGCGGCACTGCAGCGGCACCCGGTGGAGCCGCCGCCGCGGGTGGACCTCCGGGCGGCGCTGGGCGCGGTGTGCCGGGTCAACCAGTGGCGGCCTCCGGCGGATCTCTTCGGCACCCCGATGAACTACGCGCGGCGGATCGCCCGCGACTACGAGTTGGGCCTGCTGACCGACCGGGACCTCGGTGACCTGCAGAAGCTGCTGCACGGCGTGAAGCTGTCGGGCACGGCGCTGCAGTTCAACCACGGTGACGCCCTGCTGTCGAACCTGCTGCTGTCGCCGGCCGGACCGGTGCTGCTCGACTGGGAGCACGCGGGCTGGTACCTGCCCGGGTACGACCTGGCGACGCTGTGGACGGTCCTGGGCGACGCCCCGGCCGCCCGCGCCCAGATCAGCCGGCTCGCCCAGGCAGCCGGTCCGGCCGCGCGGGACGCCTTCCTGGTGAACCTGATGCTGGTACTGACCCGGGAGATCCGGATGTCCGAGACGGCGGTGCAGCGCTCGATGCTGGCGAACGCCCCGACCCAGCCGCTGCCGGTGGGTGCCCTGTCCTCCGGCGAGGAGCAGCGGCTGCTGCTCCGCCGCCTGCACGACGACGCCGGAATGGCGCGCCGAGCGGTCCGCGCGGCGGTCGGCACGCGCTGACCGTCCCCGATACGCGAAGCCCCGTGGCCCCCACCGCCACGGGGCTTCGCCGTGCCCGGGTGCGACCCCGGGTGCACGGACCCGGGGTGCGGGGCCCGGGGTGCACGGCCCGGGGTGCACGGCCCGGGGTGCGCAATACGGGGTGCGCGGCCCCGTCATCCGCGAGGTGGACGGGTCTCCCCCGCGTGGTGGAGGCGGATCCGTCCGGCGACCGATCCCCACCCGCCCGCACGACTGCGATCTTCGAAGTGGAGCGGGCAAGGGTTGCCCGCGGCTCCGGAGGAGACCGTGTCCTTACCTGTCGACGTCCGCCCGGCGGGCGGTCGCGTCCGCACCGCCTGGAAGGCCGCGCACGCACCGGTGGCGGGGGTTCCGCGCTGGGCGCGGATCTGCGCGTACGCCATCCCGTTCACCGTCCTGCCGTCCGGTCTGTGGCGGCTGGGCCTGCTCTTCGTCGACCACTCCTCGGCGGACAGCGGGCAGTTGCCGGACTGGCTGCCGCTGGAGGTGTACGTCGTCATCCTCTCGGTGGTATCCGAGCTGCTGGCCTTCACCGCGGTCGGGCTGGTGGCCTCCTGGGGCGAGGTGTTCCCCCGGCGGTTGCCGGTGCTGGGTGGCCGGCGGATCCCGGTGGCGGTCGCCGTCGTCCCGGCCGCGCTCGGTGCCGTCGCGCTGACCGGCCTCTGGACCGTGCTGGCGCTGGTGGCCGAGGTGACCGGGACCACCATCCAGGGCGATCCGGTACCCGCCGACTTCCCCAGCGAGGTGGGTGGCTGGAGCGCCCTCTGGTTCTACGTCTGCTACGCCCCGCTGATCCTGTGGGGACCGCTGCTGGGCGTGGTGACCGTGGCGTACTGGAGGCGGCGGCGCCGGATGCCTTGACATCACATGATCCCCCGAACACCTTTTCTGACTCAGCATCAGAAATGCTGGAGGTACTTCCCCTCCTCCCCACTCCGCTGGAGCCTGCCCATGTCAGCAAGCGCTTCACGCACCACCCCCGCCGCCCTCCCGTCCAGACGTACGGTCCTCGCCGGCACCGGAGCCGGGGTCCTCGCCGCCACCGTGCTGCCGTCCGCCACCGCCCGGGCCGACGGCACCCAGGACGGGCCGCCGCTCGGCGAGTACGACGTCGTCGTGGTCGGGTCCGGGGCGGCCGGGATGACCGCCGCGCTCACCGCCGCCGAACGGGGGCTGAGCGTACTCGTGGTGGAGAAGGCCGCGACCTTCGGCGGTTCGGCCGCCCGGTCCGGAGCCGGTATCTGGCTGCCCAACAACTCGGTGATCCTGGGCGCGGGGGTGCCGGACACCCCGCAGAAGGCGGCGACGTACCTGTCCGCCGTCGTCGGGCCCACGGTGCCGGCCGACCGGCAGGCCGCGTTCCTGGCCAACGGGCCGCGGATGCTGGACTTCGTGAAGGCCAACAGCCCGCTGAGGTTCCGCTTCATGGAGGGCTACAGCGACTACTACCCGAATCTGCCGGGCGGATTGCCCAACGGCCGCTCCATCGAGCCGGACCAGATCGACGGGAACGTCCTCGGCTCCGAACTGGCCCGTCTGAACCCGGCGTACATGCCGGTGCCGGCGGGGATGGTGGTCTTCAGCCAGGACTACAAATGGCTGAACCTGGCGGCGGTGAGCGCCAAGGGCCTCGCCGTGTCCACCGAGTGCCTGGCGCGCGGTACGAAGGCGGCGCTGCGCGGCGAGAAGCCGTTGACGATGGGCCAGGCCCTGGCGGCCGGGCTGCGCGCCGGGCTCCAGCGCGCCGGGGTTCCGGTGTGGCTGAACAGCCCGCTGGTGGACCTGGTCCAGGAGGGCGGCGCGGTCACCGGCGTGGTGGTGGAGCAGGGGGGCGTACGGGGCACCGTACGGGCCCGGCGCGGGGTGGTCATCGGCTCGGGCGGTTTCGAGCACAACGCGCAGATGCGGGCGCAGTACCAGCAGCAGCCGATCGGCACCCAGTGGTCGGTGGGCGCGAAGGAGAACACCGGCGACGGGATCCGGGCCGGTCAGCGCGCCGGCGCCGCGCTGGCGCTGATGGAGGACGCGTGGTGGGGCCCGTCGATCCCGCTGCCCGGGGAGCCCTACTTCTGCCTCGCCGAACGGACCCTGCCGGGCGGGCTGATCGTGAACGCGAACGGCGCGCGGTTCGTCAACGAGGCTGCGCCGTACAGCGATGTGGTGCACGTGATGTACGAGAAGGACCGGGGTGCCGTCGGCTCGCACATCCCGGCGTGGCTGATCGTGGATCAGTACTACCGCAACAAGTACCTGTTCAAGGACATCCTGCCGACGCTGCCGTTCCCGGACGCCTGGTATCAGGCGGGCGCCGCGAAGAAGGCGTGGACCTGGGACGCGCTGGCCGGCCAGATCGGGGTTCCGGCGGGCGCGCTGCGAGCGACGCTGAGCCGATTCAACGCGCAGGCGTGGAGCGGCGACGACACCGACTTCGACCGGGGCGACACGGCGTACGACCACTACTACACGGACCCGAACGTGCACCCGAACTCATGCCTGGCACCCGTCCTGATCCCGCCGTTCTACGCGTTCAAGATCGTGCCGGGGGATCTCGGTACGAAGGGCGGCATCGTCACGGACGCCCGGGCCCGGGCGCTGCGCCCGGACGGCTCGGTGATCCCGGGCCTGTACGCGGCCGGCAACGCGAGCGCGGCGGTGATGGGGCACAGCTACGCGGGCGCCGGATCGACGATCGGCCCCGCGATGACGTTCGGCTACGTTGCGGCGAACGCCATCGCGGACGCGTGACGCCCGCACCCCGGGCTACGGAGGACGATCAGCCCTGCTGGAAGAGCTCGGCGGGGAGCGGCTTCAGGAGGGCGTAGAGGTCATCGGTGATCGGGCGGTCCCAGCTGGCGATGGTGACCAGCACGTTGTCGCTGCGGTCGAACTGGACGCAGGAGATGCGGGACTCCGACAGCTTGATCTTGCGGACGATGAGGAGGTTGTCGCCCTGCATGACGGGGCAGTCCTCGACGCCGGTGACCTCGACGTCCTCGTCGTTCTCCAGTGCGTCGAGGAGCTGGGCCACCTCGAAGGGGATCTGGCTCTCGGTGAGGTCCCGGGCCGGGGAGCCCTCCGGGAGGTTCCCGATGATCATCGCGGGGCCGCGTCCGCCGAACAGGTCGTAGCGGAGGAAGACACCCTGGCAGCTGCCGTCGGGCGCGGGCAGCAGCCCGGCCCCGAGATTGCCCGGCCAGTCCCCCGGGTCCATGGCCAGGACGTCGAAGTCCGGGCCGGCGGGAGTGGCGGCGCGGTGGCGGCGGAGGAAGGACATGCCGCCATGGTACGTGGCCGCGCGAGTTTTCCGGTCCGGGGGCCCGCATCCGGGGACCTGCCCGGGCCGGGCCCGCCGGCCCGGGCCCTCGGACCGGTGGGACGGGCGTGAACCGGTGCGGGAGCGGGGCGGCGGCTCCCTCGGCGCGCGGGGCGGCGAGCGGGAGGCGGCGCCGGAGGAACAGGGCGAGGTCGCAGGCGGTGCCCGTGGCCTCGACGTCCGCCGGGGCGGTGGAACCGGGCTCCGGCGGGACCCGGCCCCCCGAGGGGCGGACCGTCCAGGTTTCCGGTCCCCCCGGTACGCCGGAAGCGGTACGTCTCCCCCGCCCCGGCGGTACCGGCCGCCTGCCGCACCGGGCCGGGGCCCTCACCTCGACGGTCCGGATGCGGCGTCCCAGCGGTGCACGGCCGGCTCGATCAGCCGCATCCGCGGGCGGGCCGTCCGAAGGCTCGGGAGGGTGAGGCCGGCCGGGTCGGGCTCCCGGCCCGGATCGTGGCGGATCCGATCACGTCGAGCTACGGGCGAACGCCTCCAGCGCCTCCCTGAGCCCGGGCCGGTCGGTGCCCAGCTTGCGACAGGCCGCCGACAGCGCCCAGTCCGGCGAGGGCAGCACCACGGTCTCCGGCACGGACTCCTTCTCGGCGCGCACCGCGAGGTCCGCCGCCCGCCGCTCCTCCTCCGTGAGCCCGTCCTCCCATGCCAGCCCGCACGGCAGCGCGCCGCCCAGCCCCAGCAGGGTGTCGGTCGTCTCCCGGGCCAATCCGTCCGCACCGCATTCCCGCGCCGTCACCAAGGCCTGCATCAGCAGGTCCTCGTCGCGCAGCTCGGTGCCGAGCTCGGCCAGGGCGCAGGCCAGTTCGTAGCCGGCCGGTGAGGCCGAGAGCAGGGTGACCGCCTCCTGGAGCAGCCCGGCCCGTTCCTCGGGGGCGGCGACCTGGGCCGCGACCCGCAGGGCCTGGCCGATGCCCGAGGCGGCGCCGAAGGCGCGGGCCCGGCGGACGGCGTCGTCGGCCAGGGCGCGGGCCCGCCACGGATCGTCCGCGGCCACCGCGCGGGCCAGGTGCAGCTGCCACGGGCACCAGGACGGGTTCTGGATGCCGCGCGGGGTCAGCCGCCGGTCGACCGCCTCCAGTTCGACGACGGCGGCCCGCGTCTCGCCCCGGGACAGGAGCAGTTCGGCGTACACGGTCTGCGAGTCGGGGAAGACGACGGCGGCCGGGAAGGGTGCGCCGTACTCGTGCTCCCGAGCCAGCTCCCAGGCCTCCTCGGGCCGACCGCGCGCGAGCAGGGTGGTGAGGAGGATGGCTATGGCGTACCAGTGCACGGGGGTACGCCGGCCCACCCGTTCCGCGAGCCGCAGCCCGGCCCGGGCCAGTTCCTCGGCCTCCACGAGCCGCCCGCGCCGGTAGCGGACGTAGGCCCGGAGGCTGTAGGCGAAGGAGAGGTGCGCCCCGCGCCAGCCGTGCCGCTCGAACTCGGCGGTGCCCGCCTCGAACAGCTCCTCGGCGCGTCCGGGCCGGTCGGTGTACATGTGGGCCATCGCGACCAGGACGGGGACCTCGAAACCGCGGTCCTCGTGGGCCCAGCTGAAGGGCCGTTCCAACACCCGTCCGGCGTGGTGCAGCACCACGTCGACGGGCTCGCCCCGCAGGCAGGCGTCCCAGGCGCGCAGCCCGATGATGTACCGCTCGGTGAGGTCGCGCCCGGTGAGTCGGTCGGCGAGGCGGGCGAGCCGCCGGGATCGGGCCGGGGAGTCGGTCTCGGCGGCGTTGAAGGCGTCCCACATGAACTGCTCGGACTGCAGGCGCAGCCGGGCGCGTACGTCCTGGGTGTACGGGATCTCCCGCGCGAGCGATTCCGAGGCGTCGGCGAGGCGGTCGCTGTGGGCGAGGACCTGTGCGAGCCGGATGACGATGCCCTGGCGCAGGGCCGGGTCGTCGGAGGGCTCGGCGAGGGCGGCCCGGAGGTGATTGACGGTGTTGGCGGGCTCGGTGAGCAGGGAGGCGCAGCCCAGTTCGTAGAGGACGGCGGCGCGTTCGTCGAAGTCCGGGGGTTCGAGCAGGGCGCGGGCGAGCTGGCGGCGGGCGGCCTCGGGGGCGCCCGCCCGGAGGTTCTCGCCGGCGGCCTCGCGCAGCGTGCGCACCACCCAGGGGTCGTTCTCGGGGTGGGTCTCCAGCAGGTGGCGGGCGGCCGCGGAGGAGCCGAGTCCGGCGTCGACGACGGCCGCGGCGGCCTTGCCGTGCAGGGCGACGCGGAGCGCGTCGGGAATGGCGCGGTAGATGGCGGTGGCGATCAGCGGGTGGACGAACTCCAGCCCGGCGTCGGTCTCCTCGGCGGTGGCCGCCGAGAGGATGCGGGCGTCACGCAGCCGCCTGGTGGCGTCGACGGCCTCTTCGGCTCCGAGGGCGGCGACCCGGGCGGCGAGGTCCTGCGGGATGGCGGTGCCGAGGACGGCGCAGGCCCAGGCGAAGCGGACGGTGGAGGGGCCGAGGCGCTCCAGACGGGCGACGAGACCGCTGCCGCGTTGGGCGGCGGCGAGGTCGCGCAGTTGCGGGGCGTTCGCCTCGACCGGGGTCAGGCCCTTGCCGCGGACCTTGACGGTGAGCTCGACGGCCTCGAACGGGTTGCCGGTCGTGACGGCCCACGCCTCCTGGCAGAAGGCGTCGTCGGCGTGGGCGCCGACGGCGTCGCGGACCAGGGTGGCGACGGCGGCCGGGGTCAGCGGGGCCAGGGGCAGCGGGCGCTGTCCCGCCCGGCCGGGCAGCGTACGGAAGGCGTCGGCGTGCTCGGGCAGTTCGTCGGGGCGGTAGGCGACGACGAGGAGCAGCGGAAGGTGCTCGGCGCGTGGGGCGAAGGCGGCGAGCCAGCCGAGGGACTCGGGGTCGGCCCAGTGGGCGTCGTCGAGGACGAGGGCGACGGGGGCGCGCTTGACGACGAGGTGGGTGAGGACCCAGTCGAGTCCGTCGCGCAGGCCCTGGGGGTCGGGCGGGACGCCCTGTTCGGGGGCGCAGAGTCCCAGGGCCGGGCCGACGATGGAGTACCAGCCCCCGAGGGCGGCGCGCAGTTCCTGCTCGGAGGTGCCGGCGAGCTGGGGCTGGATGAGCTGGCGGGCGACGTGGAAGGGCTGGCTCTGCTCCTGTTCGCCGCCGCGGGCGGCGAGGACGGTGCAGTTGCGGGCGTGGGCGCGACGGCGCAGTTCGGCGAGCAGGGCGGTCTTGCCGAGGCCCGCGGGGCCGGAGAAGGCGAGCAGCGCGCCACCCGCGTCCGGCCCGGGACCGGTGAGTTGGTCCAGGGCTTCGTCGACGATCGCGAGTTCGGCATCGCGTTCGACCATCGTGCGCCGTGTGCGGGTCCGGCGGTCCGTCATGGCTGGTACCCCCCAGGCCTGTTCGGGGGTTCAGCGTACGCCCGGCGCACAGCGCGAGGGATGCCACTGCGGAAAAGAATCCGATCTTCTTTTCCGGGGGGCTTCAGTCGTGTAGGGAACGGGCTGCGAGGTCCTCCAGGACGGCCACGGCCTCCTGTGCCCGGTCGGCGGCCACGAACAGGTGGTCGTGGTGGTAGCCGGCGATGACGTTGCAGCTCAGACCGTGTGCGCCGAGTTCGGTGGCGAAGGCGGCGGTGAGTCCGACGGCGTCGAGGGCGGAGTGGATCCGCAGGGTGATCCAGCCGGCCGTCCAGTCGTAGGCGAGGCCGGCCGCGTCGGCGTCCTCCTGGCGCAGCACCAGTGTGAGGCCCTCGGGTTCGAGGACGGTGGCGACGGGGCTGGTCCCGGCGGGGACGGTGGTGCTGTTGACGGTGCAGAAGACGTACCGCCCCTCGTTCAGCTCGGGCCGCATGCCGCCCAGAAGTTTCCGCAGATCCCGCTCTCCGCTCATACGGCCGACCCTACCCGTCGCCCCGGCGGTGTCCGGTACGTCGGGAGGCAGGCCACGTGCCGTGTTCGGGGGCGTGCGCGAGGGGTCCGCGGCTCAGGGGAATTCCGCGGAGTAGTGCGCGGAGCGGCCCCATACCTCGGCGAGCTCCTGCCGGTCACCGGACGCGATGCGCGCCGCGAGACGGTCCGCCTCGGCCGCCGGGTCCCCGCCGCCGACCTCCAGGGTCACTCCGAGCTGCAACCAGGGCCGGCCCTCCCGATCCGCTGCCTGGTCGGGGTGGAGGAGCACCAGCTCCACACGGTGCGGCTCGGACCGGTCGGTCCAGATCGCATCCAGCTCGCATTCCCAGCGCTGCGACCAGCCCGGGTCCGCCCGGAGGCGCTCCGCCAGGAGGCCCGCCACTGTCCGGGCGGGCCACTCCCAGGCCCGGTCCTGCTGCGCCCGGCGGACCTCGGCCGCGTACCGGGCCGCGTCGAACCGGAGCTCCGGCAGGTCCGCGTTGCCGCCGGCCGGGTTGCGCCAGCCGTCCCACCCGACCTCGTCGACCTCCCGGCGCACTGTCACGTACAGCGCCCCGCAGCAGACCTCCGTGCAGGGGATCCGCCCCAGCCGCACGTCGCGCGGCCCGTCCTCGGCGACGGCGACGCCGCCCGGGCCCAGCACGACCCACGGGTCCTCTCCCGCCCACGGCGCCCACAGCTCCGCCAGGACGTCGCGCCCGTCGACCACGGGCCGGACCTGCACCCATCCCCTCGCCGGTGCCACGATCCGCAGCTCCAGCACCTGCTGCCGTTCGGCTTCCATCGATCTCCTCTCACTCGTCCCTGTAGAGCCTTCGGTGCCACCGCGGAAGCGGGCTCCCCGACCGGTCCGTGGTCGCGGCGTCCCGATCGAATACCGTCCGCCGGCGGAACTCCGCGTCCAGGGGACGCAGTACGTGACCCAGCGCGCGCCGGGCTCCGGGCGGCAGGGCGCGGTACGCGTCGGCGAGCTCGTCCCGGACCGCGGCGATGTCGTCGAGCGCGCACAGCGGGGCCGGGCAGACGGCGCGGGTCAGCCGTAGGCGCGGGCCGGGGCTCCGTAGGAAGGCGCGGTAACGGTGCAGGAGGTCGCCGAGCGGGTGGACGCGGGCGCCGGCCGTCCAGTGGACCTCCGCGCTCGCGGCGGGTGACAGGCGGTCCAGGGCGGGCAGTTCACGCGCCCAGGCCGGTGACCGCCGGCCGGCGTGGGTTCCTCGTGCGGCGCGCAGCGCGCCGGGCCGTCTACGCGGCATCGCCCTTTCGGCGGGTGAGCGTCATGGGCCCCATCCTGCCGGGCGACCTGAGTCGGCGCAACGGGGGCGCGGCGCTCGGGCCGGCGGCCACCGGGCGGGCGGCCGCGCCCGGTGGTTCGCCGTGTACGTGCCTCGCCCGGTCAGGTCAGGTCAGGTCAGGTCAGGTCAGGTCAGGTCAGGTCAGGTCAGGTCGAACTCACCGCCCCGGGCGTTCAGCACGAACTTGTGCCACTCGTCCGGCGAGAAGATGAGTGAAGGGCTTTCGGGGCGCTCGCTGTTGCGCATCGCGATGAAGCCCTCGACGAAGGCGATCTGGACGTCGCCCACTCCCCGGCTGCTCGACTGCCAGTCCGCCTCGGTGAGATCGAGGTCCGGCTTCCCCCAGCCGGCGAGGGGTTGTGAAGTCATGCTCTCGGCCACGTGCGTGCTCCTCCCGGTACGTCGTCCGGGGGCCAGGTTAGCCACCGCGGCGGGTGCCGGACAGGCCACGGTGAGTCACCCGTGGCCGGTCCGGCTCCCCGGCCGGCCCCTCCGTCGTCGGCCGGGCCTGTGTCCAGAAGGTCGGCTCCTGTGTCCAGGAGGTCGGCTCCCGCTGTTCAGGAGGTCGGCTCCTGCGCTCCCACCAGCCACATCGCGAAGAACTGCGCGCCGCCGCCGTACGCGTGCCCCAGGGCCCGGCGGGCGTCCGGAACCTGGTGTTCCCCGGCCTGGCCGCGGACCTGGAGGGCCGCCTCCGCGAAGCGGATCATGCCGGAGGCGCCGATCGGGTTGGTGGACAGCACGCCGCCCGAGGGGTTGACCGGAAGGTCCCCGTCGAGTTCGGTGACCCCGGCCTCGGTGAGCTTCCAGCCCTCGCCCTCCGCCGCGAAGCCGAGGTTCTCCAGCCACATCGGCTCGTACCAGGAGAACGGCACGTACATCTCGACCGCGTCGATCTCCCGACGCGGGTCGGTGATGCCGGCCTGGCGGTAGACGTCGGCCGCGCAGTCCTTTCCGGCCTGCGGCGACACGAAGTCCTTGCCGGCGAAGAGGGTGGGCTCGCTGCGCATCGCGCCGCCGTGCACCCAGGCGGCCGGTTTCGACGAACGGGCCGCGCCCGCCCGGTCGGTGAGGATCATCGCGCACGCGCCGTCGGAGGAGGGGCAGGTCTCCGAGTAGCGGATCGGGTCCCACAGCATCGGTGAGGCCTGGACCTTCTCCAGCGTGATGTCGTGCTCGTGCAGGTGCGCGTACGGGTTCTTGAGCGCGTTGCGCCGGTCCTTGTACGCCACCAGCGAGCCCACCGTGTCCGGCGCGCCGGTGCGCCGCATGTACGCGCGCACGTGCGGGGCGAAGAAGCCGCCGGCGCCGGCGAGCAGCGGCTGCTGGAAGGGGACGGGGAGGGACAGGCCCCACATGGCGTTGGATTCGGACTGCTTCTCGAAGGCGAGGGTGAGGACGGTCCGGTGGACGCGGGCCGCCACGAGGTTCGAGGCGACCAGGGCGGTGGACCCGCCGACCGAACCGGCCGTGTGCACGCGCAGCATCGGCTTGCCGACCGCGCCGAGGGCGTCCGCCAGGTACAGCTCGGGCATCATCACCCCCTCGAAGAAGTCGGGGGCCTTGCCGATGACGACCGCGTCGATGTCCCCCCAGGTCAATTCGGCGTCGGCGAGGGCGCGGGCGGCCGCCTCACGGACCAGGCCGGCGATGGACACGTCGTGGCGGGCCGCCACGTGCTTGGTCTGGCCGATCCCGACGATGGCCACGGGCTCTTTACTCACCTTGCGTCCCCTTCCAGGACGGCGACCAGGTTCTGCTGGAGGCAGGGGCCGGAGGTGGCGTGGGCCACGGCCCGTCGCGACGCGCCGCGGTGGATCCGGGCGGCCGCCTCGCCGATGCGGATCAGGCCGGCGGCCATCATCGGGTTGGCGGCGAGCGCGCCGCCGGAGGGGTTGACGCTCACGTCGTCGGTGAGGCCGAGGGCCTTGCGGAGCACGACCTCCTGGGAGGAGAACGGCGCGTGCAGTTCGGCCGTGTCCACCGGGGCCTCGAAGACACCCGCGTGTTCGGCGGCGAGCCGGGTCGACGGGGAGTCGGTGAGGTCGCGCAGGCCCAGGCTGTGGGCCTCGATGCGGTGGTCGATCCCGGTGATCCAGGCGGGGCGTTCGCAGAGCCGGCGCGCGACGTCACCGGCGGCCAGCACGACGGCCGCCACGCCGTCGCCCACGGGCGGGCAGTCCCCGGTGCGCAGCGGCCTGACCTGGTAGTCGCCCTGGGGGACGGGGCCGCGGAGTTGGGCGTGCGGGTTGGCGACGGCCGCGTCCCTGCTGCGCGCTCCAACGGCTGCCAGGGCGGCCTCGTCGGTCTCGCCCGCGTCGATCAGCGCCTGGGCCTGGAGGGCGGCCAGGGCGACCGCGTCGGGCCAGAGCGGGGCGACGTAGTACGGATCGAGCTGGCGGGTCAGCACGTCGCGGACCGACCCCGGTGAGGACTTCCCGTACGAGTAGACGAGGGCGGTGTCGGCCTCGCCGGTCTGGATCTTGACCCAGGCTTCGTAGAGGGCCCAGGCCCCGTCCATCTCGACGTGCGATTCGGAGATCGGCGGCCAGGCGCCGACCCCGTCGAGGGTCATGGTGAAGGAGAAGGCCCGGCCGGCCAGGTAGTCGCTGGACCCGGAGCAGGTGAAGCCGATCTCGCCGGCCTTCAGGCCGGTGGCGGCCAGTACCTGGTGGAGGACGGGCATGACCATCTCGACTTCGCTGAGCTCGTCGGTGCGGCGCAGGTGGTCGCTCTGCGCGAAGGCGACCACCGCGACCTCGCGGGCGTATCGGGACATCAGATGAGCTCCTTGTACGCGTCGTAGTCCGCGTCCGGTTCGCCGGTGGGGCGGTAGTGGTCGGGGTAGCGGCCGCCCTCGGTCCATACCGGCTCGACGCGCAGGCCCATGCGGACCTGGTCGTAGGGGATGCCGCCGATCCGGCCGTGGAGGGCGAGGCCGGCGCCGTCGAGGGCGATGTGGGCGTAGACGTAGGGGACCTCGATGTCGAGGTTCTTCGCCTTGATGTTGACGATGCAGAAGGTGGTGACCGTGCCGGCGGGGCCGACCTCTACGCGGTCGGTGGTGGCGACCCCGCAGGTGGGGCAGGCGCCGCGCGGCGGGACGTACACCTTGTGGCAGGAGGGGCAGCGCTCGCCGACGGTCCGCCGCTCGGATAGGGCCGCGATGTACGCGGTCTGGGCACGGCCGGGGCTGTAGACGTAGTCGAGCCGGGCCTCGGCGACGATGCCGGTCACGGCGTCGGCGAAGCTCCCGTCGTGCGGGACGGCTTCCCCGCCGGCGGGGCCCTCGTACGGTTCGAAGCAGGCGATGTCGGTGATGGCGCCGGTGCGCTCGGCGGCCCAGCGGATCCGTACGCGCATGCCGGTGCGGACGGCGTCGGGGCCGGGTGCGTCGAGGGCGTGCAGGAGGGCGGTGTCGGCGCCGTCGAGCTTGACCAGCGCCCAGGCGAAGGGGGTGTCGAGGGGCTGCTGGGGGCGGGGTCGGTCGTTCCAGGCCCAGGTGGTGACGGTACCGGTGGCGCCGACCTCGACGAGCTCGCGGATCTCCTCGGCGCTGACCGGGTCGTACTCGACGGGCGGGACCATCACCGTGCCGTCGGAGGTCTTCACACCGAGCACGGTGCCCTCGCGCAGCCCGGTGAGGAAGGCGCTCTGCACGGGCCCGAGGGACCGGGTGAAGGGGAACTCGACGACGAGGGGCGCGCGGAGCACCTCCGGTGGGGGCGCAGCTGTCATGGTGCTCTCCGATGCAATCGATTCCGGTGATAACAACCCCGCCGGCGTTTGAGGAGCCTTTCAGCCCCGCCGGCGTTTGAGGCGCGGGGGTCCGGGGGTAGCGCCCCCGGCAACGGCGCCGCACTCGGCACGGCACCGGCACGGCACCGGCACCGGCACCGGCACCGGCACGGCGGCAGCTACTCGCGCCGATACACCGCGGGCCGCTTCTCGGCGAAGGCCCGCGCCCCCTCCTTCGCATCGGCGGTGTCGAAGATCGGCCACCCCCGCAGCAGCTCCGACGCCAACCCCTCCCGCTCCGTCATCTCGGCGGTCTCGTAGACCGACGCCTTGACGGCCTCCACCGCCAACGGCCCGCACGCGTTGATCCGTTCCGCGATCTCCAGAGCCGTCGCGAGCGTCGTACCGTCCGGCACGACCCGCCCCACCAGCCCGATCCGCTCCGCCTCGGCGGCGGAGTACGAGCGGCCCGTCAGCAGCATCTCCAGGGCGTGCGTCCGCGGGATCTGACGGGGCAGCCGCACCGTCGAACCGCCGATCGGGAAGAGCCCGCGCTTGACCTCGAACAGCCCGAAGGTGGCGCCCTCGGCCGCCACCCGGATGTCCGTGCCCTGCAGGATCTCGGTCCCGCCGGCCACGCAGTAGCCCTCCACCGCCGCGATCACCGGCTTGCGCGGCCGGTGGTGGCGCAGCATCGCCTTCCAGTGCAGGTCGGGGTCGGCCTTCAGGCGGTCCCGGTACAGGTCGCCCGCCATGCCCTTACCGGCCAGGGCCTTGAGGTCCATTCCGGCGCAGAAGTCCCCGCCCGCGCCGGTGAGGACCACCGAGCGGATCCCGTCGTCGGCGTCCGCCTCCAGCCAGCCGTCGTACAGCCCCACCAGCAGCGGCAGCGAGAGCGCGTTCTTCGCCTCGGGCCTGTTCATGGTGAGCACCAGCGTGGCGCCGTGCCGATCCACGGTCAGGTGTTCCGTCCCACCCATTGCCGTCCTCCCGTCTCAAGACCTAGAACAGGTTGCAGTAGGGGAGGGTGCAGTTCAATAGTTTTCTGACACTCAGTCAGTTTTCTTGGGCGACGCCCTTCCCAGTTGCCTGCTCCGGCGCTCTAATGACCGCCGGAGCAGGCCGGCCATGTGGCCAGTCATCGGAACTTCGGGAACATCCAGGGTCAGGAGGAACGGTGGAGTACAACCTTGCCGACCTGTTCGAGTCGGTCGTGGACGTGGTCCCGGACCGCGAGGCCCTTGTGTACGTGGACCACCCCGGGACCGGCGCCGAGCGCCGCCTGACGTACGCGGAGCTCGACACGGCGGCGAACCGGATCGCCCACCACCTGCTCGACAGCGGCCTGCAGGCAGGCGAGCACCTGGGCCTGCACCTCTACAACGGCGTCGAGTACCTGCAGACCGTGCTGGCCTGCCTGAAGGCCCGACTGGTCCCGGTGAACGTCAACTACCGTTATGTGGAGGAGGAGCTGGTCTACCTCTACAACGACGCCGATCTCGCCGCCCTCGTCTTCGAGGGCGAGTTCACCGAGCGGGTCGCGGCCGCGCTGCCGCAGACGACGAAGCTCCGACACCTGATCCGGGTCGGCGAGGCCCCCGAGGGCGCCCCGGAGCCTTCGGTCACGCCGGTCCCGTACGCGGAGGCCGAGGCGGCCGGCTCGCCCGGGCGCGGATTCCCGCAGCGCAGCCCCGACGACCTCTTCATCATCTACACGGGCGGCACGACCGGCATGCCCAAGGGCGTGATGTGGCGGGCCGAAGACCTCTTCTTCGCCGGGCTCTTCGGCGGCGAGCCGTCGGGCGAGCCGGTGAAGCGGCCGGAGGAACTGGCCGAGCGGGTCACGGCGCGCGGCGCCGGGCTCACCTTCTTCCCGGCCCCGCCGCTGATGCACGGCACGTCGACGCTGACCTCCTTCATCGCGTTCAACTACGGCCAACGGGTGGTCATCCACCGGAAGTACGCGCCGGAGGAAGTGCTCCGTACGATCGAGAAGGAGAAGGTCTCCAGCGTCTCCCTGGTCGGCGACGCGATGCTGCGGCCACTGATCGACGCCCTGAACGGCCCGCTCAAGGGCACGGACCTGTCCTCGCTGTTCAGCGTCTCCTCGTCCGGGGCGATCATGTCGGAGACGGTGCGCGCCGAATTCCAGCGCCTGGTGCCGAACGTGCTGCTCCTGAACAACTTCGGGTCCTCCGAATCCGGGTCCAACGGCCGCGCGACGGACGACTCCGGCCCGGAGAAGGGATTCCGGCTGGAGGTCAACGACCGTACGCAGGTGGTGGACCCGGTGACGCACGAACCGGTGGCGGTGGGCGAGCCGGGGCGCCTCGCCCAGCGCGGGCACGTCCCCCTCGGCTACTACAACGACCCGGGCAAGACGGCCGAGACCTTCTTCCAGAAGGGCACGGAACGCTGGGTGCTGCTCGGCGACATGGCGACCGTCGACGAACAGGGCATCGTCACGGTGCTCGGCCGCGGCTCGCAGTGCATCAACACCGGTGGCGAGAAGGTGTATCCGGAGGAGGTCGAGCAGGCGCTGAAGTCCCACCCGGACGTGTACGACGCCTTGGTGGCCGGAGTCCCGGACCCGACCTGGGGCAACCACGTGGCCGCGGTGGTCCAGGTCCGGGAGGGCGCGCGGGTACCGTCCCTGGACCAGATCCAGAGCCACTGCCGCACCCGGCTGGCGGGTTACAAGATCCCGCGTCAGCTGGTCATCGCACCCGCCATCCAGCGTTCCCCGAGCGGCAAGGCGGACTACCGCTGGGCGAAGGCGGTGGCGACGGAGGCGGATTCGGCGCAGCCGTAGGGTCGTACGTCCCGCGCCCGCTCAGGACGACGCGGGCGCGGGTGTGAGGGCCGAGGCAGAGGGTGAGGGCGCCGTGGGGGTGGTGGCGGCGTCGCCCTCGTCCACGCAGGTCAGCGTCATGAACACCGGTACCGGCAGACCTGACGTCCCCTGACCCATGAGCCGGGAGGTCACCGTCCAGTTGCCCTTCGTCAGGGTCAGCGTCCCCTCGCCCAGGTCGGGGCCGCCCTGCCAGCCGTGGTCGGAACGGGCCCGCGCGAAGGCCGCCGCGACGGCGGCGTCCGCCGTCTCCGGTGCGTGAAGCCCTGAGAGCCGTTCGTAGCACGTGCGCATGCCCTGGGAGGGCTCCCGCTCCACCGTGATGCCCTCCGCCGCCAGTATCGAGGCCATCTCGGACACCACCGTTTCACGGGGCAGCGGCGGACCAGAGTATCGCGGGGGCAGTGGGCCGAGGTCCCGCAGCAGATACGCGCCGACCGCCACCGTCGCCGTCGCCAATGCCGCCAAAGCCAGGGCCGCCACGGCTGTGATCAGCAGTATCCGTCGCACGATGTCGTCGGTCCTCTCGGTTCGCTGTACGGCCGGCCAGTCTGCCACCCCGCCGATCTTGACGAACCATCGGCCGGCGGTGCGGAGTCGCCCGTGCCGCGCCGGTCGAGGAGGATCAGAGGACGCCCCGGTCCGGCGGTCCGGCGGTCCGGCGGTCCGGCGGTCCGGCGGTCCGGCGAGAAGATCGGCATGCGGGCCGTCACAACAGACGATCACTCGTTCGAGTCATTGATTTCACCTGCGGATTCCTGGCAATCTACCGAATGATCGGTCGGTTCTCATGATGAGGTGACGGCATGGCGGTGTACACGGATCTCCACGACGAGGGCGAGCGGCTGGGCCGGGACGAGTTGGCCGCGCTCCAGCTCACCCGGCTGCGCGCGACCCTGCACCGCGCCTACGAGAAGGTCCCCTTCTACCGGCAGGCCTTCGACAAGGCCGGTGTGCATCCCGACGACTGCCGGTCGCTCGCCGACCTCTCCCTGTTCCCCTTGACGACCAAGGCCGATCTGCGCGACCAGTACCCCTTCGGGATGTTCGCCGTGCCGCGCTCGCAGGTGCGCCGCATCCACGCCTCCAGCGGCACCACCGGGCGGCCGACCGTCGTCGGGTACACCGACGGGGACCTCGCGACCTGGGCGGATGTCGTCGCCCGGTCCATACGCGCGGCGGGCGGTCGGCCCGGCCAGATCATCCACATCGCCTACGGGTACGGACTGTTCACCGGCGGCCTGGGCGCGCACTACGGGGCCGAACGCCTGGGCTGTACGGTCGTGCCCGCTTCGGGCGGGATGACGGACCGGCAGGTCCGGCTCATCGAGGACTTCCGGCCGGAGGTCATCATGGTGACCCCTTCCTACATGTTGACCCTGCTGGACGAGATGGAGCACCAGGGGATCGACCCGCGCGCCACCTCGCTGCGGACGGGGATCTTCGGCGCGGAGCCGTGGACCGAGGAGATGCGCCGGGAGATCGAGGACCGGCTCGACATCGACGCGGTGGATATATACGGACTGTCCGAGGTCATCGGACCGGGCGTGGCTCAAGAGTTCGCGGAGACCAAGGACGGCCTCCACATCTGGGAGGACCACTTCTATCCCGAGGTGGTCGACCCGCTGACCGGCGCCGTGCTGCCGGAGGGCGAACCGGGCGAGCTGGTGTTCACCTCCCTCACCAAGGAGGCCATGCCCATCATTCGCTACCGCACCCGGGACCTGACGCGGCTCCTGCCCGGAACGGCCCGCCCGGCCTTCCGCCGGATGGAGAAGATCACGGGCCGTAGCGACGACATGATCATCCTGCGCGGGGTGAACGTGTACCCGACCCAGATCGAGGAGGTCCTGCTGCGGACGCCGGGGCTGGCTCCCCACTTCCAGTTGCGGCTGACCCGGGAGGGCCGGATGGACGCTCTGACGGTACGGGTGGAGGCCCGCCGGGAGACGGACGCCGAGCGGCGGCAGGACGCGGCCGCCGCCGTGGTTCGGGCCGTCAAGGAGGGGGTCGGCGTCTCCGTACGGGTCGAGGTGGTCGACCCGGAGACGCTGGAGCGTTCGGTGGGGAAGATCAAGAGACTGGTCGACCTTCGCGGAGCCGGCGGCTGAAACCACCCCTTCGGGCCCATTTGGGGGCGGCCCCCGAGAGCGAGCCGGCGCTCGGGGGTAGTGCATGAGGTGTGATCTCCACCCTCCGGCAGCTCTACGACCGACTCCAGGGCTCCCAGATCGGGCTGGCCTGGAGCCGCGGCCGGGAGATGGAGCTGATGCACCGGGCGATGGGCTTCGCGGCCCTCGGCTTCCTGACCCTGGTGCCGCTGCTGGTGGTCGTGGCGGCCGCCGCGCCCGGGAGCGGCTCGGGCTTCGGCCGCTGGCTGGGGCAGGCCCTCGGGGTGACGGAGGCCTCGCGGGTCCGGGTCGAGATGCTCTTCGGTGCTGCCGACCTGGCGCTGGAGCGGACCACGGCGTTCGGTCTGGCCGCCCTCGCGGTGTTCGGACTGACCTTCGGGTCGGCCGTGCAGACGGGCTACGAGAAGGTCTGGGACCTGCCGACCGCACGCTGGCACACCATGTGGCTGCACGTCGTCTGGCTCGCCCTGCTGGTCTGCTACCTGGGCCTGCTCGTGGGGATCCCCTCCCCGTCGAACAACGCCATCGGAACGGTCCTCGGCGCACTGGGCGACCTCGTCGGCACCTGCCTGTTCTTCATCGCCTCGCAGCGCCTGCTGCTCGGCGGCCGGGTCCGCTGGCGCGCCCTGGTTCCGGGAGCGGTGGCGACCAGCCTCGGGCTGCTGGGGCTACGGATCTTCTCGCAGTTGGTGTTCTCCCCGCTCATCGCCTCCAACGCGGTGACCTACGGCCCCTTCGGCACTCTGCTCGTCGTCCAGTCCTGGCTGGTCGGCGTCGGCTTCGTGGTCTACGGCGGCGCGCTCGTCGGCCGTCTCGTGCACGAGCACCTCACGCTGCGGCGGCTACGGCGCGGCGGGCTCTTCCCGCCCGAGGGCCCCGCCGCACGCCCCCCGCACCCCGACTGACCGGGCTCCCCCGCGTCGATCGCCGGCGTCAGCGGACGGGCATCAGCGGACGGGCGTCAGCGGACGGGCGTCAGCGGCGGGAGCTGCGGCCGGGGTCAGTGGCCGGGCTCCGCGAAGCGGTCGCGCAGTTCCCGCTTGAGGATCTTGCCGCTGGCGTTGCGCGGGAGGGCGTCCACGAGGAGCACCCGCTTCGGGGCCTTGAAATGGGCGAGCTTCTCCCGGGCATAGGCCATCAGCTCCGCCTCCGTCACCTCCCCCGCCTCCCCGCGCGGTACCACCACCGCCGTGACCGCCTCGATCCAGCGCTCGTCGGGCAGCCCGATCACCGCTGCCTCGGCCACGCCCGGGTGGGCGTAGAGAACGTCCTCCACCTGCCGTGAGGCGACGAGTACCCCGCCCGAGTTGATGACGTCCTTCACCCGGTCCACGACCGTGAAGTACCCCTGCGCGTCGCGCACCGCGAGGTCGCCCGAGCGGAACCAGCCGTCCCGGAAGGCCTTCTCCGTGGCCACCGGGTCGTTCCAGTAGCCCAGGCAGAGCTGCGGCGAGCGGTAGACCACCTCGCCCGCCGTTCCGTCCGGCACGTCCTTGCCGTCCTCGTCCACCACCTTCGCCTCCACGTGGCGCACCGGCCGCCCGCAGGAGTCCATCCGCCCCTCGTGCTCCGCCGGTCCGAGCACCGTGGCCAGCGGGCCGATCTCGCTCTGGCCGAAGCAGTTGTAGAAGCCGAGGTCGGGCAGCCGCTCGCGCAGGCGTTCCAGGACCGGCACCGGCATGATCGAGGCCCCGTAGTACGCCTTCCGGAGAGCGCCCAGCTCGCGCGCCGCGAACTCCGGGTGTCCGGCCAGGCCGATCCATACCGTCGGCGGGGCGAAGAGGCTGTCCGCCTCCCCCGCTTCGACCAGGCCGAAGATCTGCTCCGCGACCGGCGCGTCCACGATCGTGTTCCGCGCCCCCACCGCCAGGTATGGCAGCAGGAAGACGTGCATCTGCGCCGAGTGGTAGAGCGGCAGCGAGTGGACGGGCCGGTCGTCCTCGGCCAGGTCCAGGGCCTCGATGGCACTCTCGTACTCGTGCGCGAGGGCCCGGTGGGTCATCATCGCGCCCTTGGGCAGGGCGGTGGTCCCCGAGGTGTAGAGGAGCTGCACCAGGGCGCCCGGGTCGCGGTCGCCCTCGAAGGGCAGCGGCTCGTCCAGCTCCGACAGGAAGGAGTCGGGGGCGTCGCGCAGCGCCCGTACCCGGTACCCGTCGGGGATCCTCCCGGCCAGGTCGGGATCGGCGAGGACCACGGCGCTCGCGGAGTCGTCCAGGATGTACGCGAGGTCCTCGCCGGTGAGGTTCTGGTTGATCGGGACATGGGTGAGCCCGGCCCGGGCGCAGGCGAGGTAGGCGAGCAGGTAGGCGTCGGAGTTGTGGGCGAAGGTGGCGACCCGGTCTCCGGCGGCCAGTTCGTACCGCTCCCGCAGCACGGCGGCGCCGGTGGTGACGGCCGTGTCGAGTTCCGCGTACGTCCAGCTCCGCTCGCGGTAGCGCACCGCCGGGCGGTCGGGGACCCGCAGGGCGCTGGCATGCACCAGTCCGTCGACCGTGTCGTCGCGCATCGCTCGCCCTGTCCGCACCGCCCGCACCGCCCGCTCCGCAGTCATGCCGCGATCCTCGTCCTCCCGTACGCCCAAGGTCAATAACCGGATACCAGACGGGATGTTGACAGATCATCACATGGGCTGAATGAGTGTGGGGGCACGGACGTACCGCCTGTTCGACGGGTAACCACGCCCACCCGCAGGCCACTTGGGAGGACTGTTGCATCTCAGCACTCGTCCGATACTCCGCCGCGTCGCCCTCACCGGTGCCGCTCTGCTCGCCGCGACGGCCGCCGTACCCCAGACGGCGGCAGCGGCTCCCGACGACCGGACGGTCACCGGAGGCGGCCTGTCCGCCGTCGTCCGGTACACCGAGAACGGCATCCCGCACATCCTCGCCCGCGACTACGCGCGGCTCGGCTTCGGCACCGGCTGGGCCCAGGCCGCCGACCAGGTCTGTGTCCTCGCCGACGGGTTCGTGACCGTCTCCGGTGAGCGTTCCCGCTGGTTCGGCGCCGACGCGGCGCCCGACTTCTCGCTCTCCTCGGCCACGAAGAACCTCTCCAGCGACCTCTACTTCAAGGGGGTGCGGGAGTCCGGCACGATGGAGAAGCTGCTGGCGACACCCGCCCCGGCCGGTCCCACCGAGGACCTCGAGGAACTGATGCGCGGCTGGGCCGCCGGGTACAACGCCTGGCTGGCCCAGAACAGGATCACCGACCCGGGGTGCAAGGACGCCGGCTGGGTCCGCCCGGTCACCACGGCCGACGTGGCCGCCCGCGGCTTCGCGGTCTCGGTCCTCGGCGGCCAGGGCCGCGGCATCGACGGCATCACGGCCGCGCGGCCGCCGGGCGCCGCGGGCTCGCCGACCGGCCCCACGGCGTCCCCCCAGGAGACCGATCCGGCTGCCGCGGCCGAGGCCGCGCGGGAGTTCTTCGACACCGGACGCTACGACATGGGCTCCAACGCCGTGGCCTTCGCCGGCTCCACCACGGCGAGCGGCCGCGGTCTGCTCCTGGGGAACCCGCACTACCCGTGGCAGGGCGGGCGCCGCTTCTGGCAGTTCCAGCAGACCATCCCGGGCGAGCTGAACGTCTCGGGCGCCTCCCTGCTCGGCACCGCCGTGGTCAACATCGGCTTCAACGAGAAGGTGGCCTGGAGCCACACGGTGGCCACCGGCACCCCGGTCAACCTCCATCAGCTCGCCCTGGACCCGGCCGATCCGACCGCCTACCTGGTCGACGGCAGGCCCGAGCCGATGACCCGGCGGACCGTCACCGTCCCGGTGGCGGGCGGCACCCCCGTCACCCGTACCCAGTGGTGGACCCGCTACGGGCCCGTGGTCTCGGATCTCGGGCCGAGCCTGCCGCTGCCCTGGACCGCGCAGACGGCGTACGCGCTGAACGACCCGAACGCGGCGAACCTGCGCGGCTCGGACACCGCCCTCGCGATGGGCAAAGCCCGCTCGGTGGCCGGGATCCAGGACGCGCTGAAGCGCACGCAGGGCCTGCCCTGGGTCAACACCGTGGCCGCCGACTCCACGGGCGGCACCCTCTTCACCCAGACCCAGGTCCTCCCCCGGATCACCGACGAGCTGGCGGCCCGCTGTTCCACCCCGCTGGGCCGCGCCACGTACCCGGCCTCGGGCCTGGCGGTGCTGGACGGTTCGCGCGGCGACTGCGCGATCGGCTCGGATCCGGACGCGGTGCAGCCGGGCGTCTTCGGCCCGGGGAAGGCGCCGACGCTGCGGGACGCCCCGTACGCGGAGAACTCCAACGACAGTGCCTGGCTGGCCAACGCCGACCGGCCGCTGACGGGCTACGAGCGGATCTGGGGCAGTGTCGCCACCCCGCGCTCGCCGCGCACGCGCGGGGCGGTCGAGGACGTGGCGGCGATGGCCACGAAGGGCCGGCTGACCGTGGCCGACCTGCAGAGGCAGCAGTTCGCGAACCGGGTGCCGGCCGGTGATCTGGCGGCTGCGGACGCGGCGAAGGCGTGCTCGGCCCTGCCGGGCGGCACGGCGACGGGGAGCGACGGCCGTGCGGTGGACGTCTCGGCGGCCTGCGGAGTGCTGGCGGGCTGGGACCGTACGACCGACAGCGGCAGTCGCGGGGCACTGCTCTTCGACCGGTTCTGGCGCAGGCTGACGGCTTCGACACCGGCCAAGGATCTGTGGCTGGTGCCGTTCTCGGCGGCCGATCCCGTACGCACCCCTCGTACGCTCGACCGGGCGGCCCCCGGCATCGGGCGGGCGCTCGCGGACGCGGTGGCGGAGCTGAAGGCGGCCGGGATCGCGCTGGACGCACCGCTGGGTGAGCACCAGTTCGTCGTCCGCGGCGGGCGCAAGCTGCCGGTGGGTGGCGGTACGGAGGCACTCGGCGTCTGGAACAAGATCGAAGCCCCGTGGAACGCGGCGGCCGGCGGCTACCCGGAGGTCGTGCACGGCTCCAGCCATATCCAGGCGGTCGGTTGGGACGGGAGCCGCTGTCCCGTGGCGCGCACCCTGCTGACGTACAGCCAGTCCTCGAACCCGCTCTCGCCGTACTACGCCGACCAGACCCGGATGTACTCCGAGGAGCGCTGGGTCACGGCACGTTTCTGCGAGCGGGACATCCTCACCTCGCCGAAGCTGAAGGTGGTCCTGATCCGCGAACGGCGGTGACCCGCAGGACCGGGCCGGCCTCTGCCCGGACCCGCCGCCGGCCCCGCCTCTTCCCGACCGTACGGGGGGAGGCGGGGCCGCGGCGGTCATCCGGCCCGCGTCCCGCCGAGGGCGGTGGCCAGGGCCCGAGCCTGATCCGGGGTGATGCCCAGGGCGAGCGGAACCCGGCGGGGGCTGTACGGGGAGGAACACACCGCGATCGGGGCGCTCTCCGTGACCGTCCACCGGGGTCCGCTGTCCGGATCCGGCTCCCCCAGCAGGGTCGCGGCCAGCTCGCCGGCGGCGTCCGCGCGTATGCCGCAGTGCGCGAGCGCACGGGCCACGACGTCGCGCGCCTCGGCGGGCAGGGCGGCGTCCCCGAGCATCGGGAGCAGGAGCAGCAGGCGCTCGGACGGATCGGTCAGCCCTTCACCGCCGTCCTGCGTGCGGGTGGCGAGCGTGCGGAGCTCCGTCCAGGACAAGCCGGGGCGGGCGTCGTCGGCGCCGCACTGGCCGAGATGGCCCAGGCGCCCCCATCGGGGGTGCCGGACGAAGAACTCGACGTTGTTCTCGTCCTCCTCGTTGGCGTAGACGGCATAGGCCGTGTGCCCGCCGTCGAAGCGGATCCGCACCACGGGCCAAGGCAGCTCGGGGTCGCTGAGGCGGTCCACCATGGCGTCGTAGGCGGCCGCGTCCACGCCGTAGGGCTCGGTGGGCTCGCCCGGATCGCCGATGGTCAGGAGGAGATGGGCGAGCCAGAAGACGGGGTCGCGGGCGAGGTCCTCGCTCGCGACCAGCTCGCGGTCCTGCAGGTACTCCGGGATGTGTAGGCCCATGGTCATGGGAGGAGCGTAGGGAGGACCCGGGATCCGGCCCCGCGCGGGGTCGCGCGGGGCGCACGGCACTAGGGGCTGACGGCGAGGAAGAGGTACGCGGCCAGCAGCACGATGTGTACGCCGCCCTGCAGCAGCGTGGCGCGCCCCGGGACGATGGTGAGGGCGCTGACCACGACGGTCAGGGCGAGCAGCACCATGTGGATCGGGCCGAGGCCGAGCAGGAGCGGGCCGGAGAGCCAGATCGAGGCGAGCGCGATCGCCGGGATGGTCAGGCCGATGCTGGCGATGGCGGATCCGTAGGCGAGGTTGAGGCTGGTCTGCACGCGGTCGCGGCGGGCGGCGCGGACGGCTGCGAGGGTCTCGGGCAGCAGGACGAGCAGGGCGATGATCACACCGACGACCGCCTGGGGCAGCCCGGCGGCCGCGACGGCCCGCTCGATGGTCGGGGACACGGCCTTGGCGTCGCCGACCACGGCCACGAGCGCCACCAGCAGCAGGCCGAGGCTGACGAGGGCGGCGCGGGCGGTGGGCGGCTCCGCGTGGTCCTCGTCGGCACCGGGGCCCTGTCCGGTGTCCACGGGGAGGAAGTAGCTGCGGTGACGGACCGTCTGGACGGCGACGAAGAGCCCGTACAGGGCGAGCGAGGCGACGGCGGCGAACGTGAGCTGCGCGGTGGAGAACTCCGGGCCGGGCTTGCTGGTGGTGAACGTCGGCAGGACCAGGCTGAGGGTGGCCAGGGTCGCGACGGTGGCGAGGGCTGCCCCGGAGCCCTCGGGGTTGAACACGGCGATCCGGTTGCGCAGGGCGCCGACGAGCAGGGAGATGCCGACGATGCCGTTGCAGGTGATCATGACGGCGGCGAAGACGGTGTCCCGGGCCAGGGAGGCGGTCTTGTCACCGCCGTCGGCCATCAGGGTGACGATGAGCGCCACCTCGATGACGGTGACCGCCACGGCGAGGACGAGGGAGCCGAAGGGTTCGCCGACGCGGTGGGCGACGACTTCGGCGTGGTGGACGGCCGCGAGCACCGCGCCGGCGAGACAGAGCGCGACGAGCGCCACCGCGAAGCCGGGTAGGTCCCGCCCCCAGCTGAAGACGAGGGCGACCAGCGCCACCACGGGGACCACGAGGGTCCAGTCGATCAGGGGGGATCTGCGGGTAGCCGTACTCATATCGGCAAAGTTGCCAGAATTGTCCCCTCGGTGCGGCGCAAGGCGCGCCTCCGGGGCAAGCACGTGGCGTTTCTCACGGCGGCGGACCCGCCGCCGCTCCGGAGCGACGGCGGCAGGTCGGCCCCGCGCCGTGGGACGGGACCGACCTGGGCACAGCGGCGTTTCGCGTCACATCGCGCGCTCGTGGCCCTCCCAGTAAGGGTCGCGCAACCGCCGCTTGTAGAGCTTGCCGTTCGGGTCGCGTGGCATCGTCTCGATGAAGTCGACCGTCTTGGGGCGCTTGTAGCCCGCCAGCTGCCGCTCGCAGTGGTGCAGGATCTCCGCGGCCAGGGCGTCGCCCGCCACGAAGCCCTCGGCCGGTTCGACGACCGCCTTGACCTGCTCGCCCCAGTCCGCGTGCGGGATGCCGAAGGCGGCGGCGTCCGCGACGGCCGGGTGGGTGAGCAGGGCCGACTCGATCTCGGCGGGGTAGATGTTGACCCCGCCCGAGATGATCATGTCGATCTTGCGGTCGCGGAGGAAGAGGTAGCCCTCCTCGTCCATCAGCCCCAGGTCGCCGACGGTGAAGAAGTCGCCGATACGGTTCTTCCTCGTCTTGCCCTCGTCCTTGTGGTAGCTGAAGCCGCCCGTGTTCATCTTGAGGTAGACGGTGCCCAGTTCCCCGGCGGGCAGCCGGTTGCCGTCGTCGTCGAAGATGGCGAGTTCGCTGATCGGCCAGGCCTTGCCGACCGTTCCCGGCTTCTTCAGCCAGTCCTCGGCGGTCGCGAAGGCGCCGCCGCCCTCGCTGGCCGCGTAGTACTCCTCCACGCACCGGCCCCACCAGTCGATCATCGCCCGTTTGACGTGGTCGGGACAGGGTGCGGCGCCGTGGATGGCGTGCCGCATGGAGGAGACGTCGTACGCGTCCTTCGTCTCCTGCGGGAGGGCGAGGAGGCGATGGAACTGGGTCGGCACCATGTGGGTGTGCGTGCACGCGTGGCCGTCGATCAGGCGGAGCATCTCCTGCGGGGTCCACTTGTCCATCAGGACCAGCGGATGCCCGATGTGCAGGGCGGCTCCCGCGAATTGGAGCACGGCCGTGTGGTAGAGCGGCGAGCAGACCAGGTGGACGTTGCCGTCGAAGGGCCGGATGCCGAAGATGCCGAGGAAGCCGCCCAGGTACGTCTCCTCCGGGAGCTTGCCGGGCAGCGGGCGGCGGATGCCGCGCGGGCGGCCGGTGGTACCGGAGGTGTAATTCATGACCCAGCCCAGGGTGCGACCCTCGGGGGCGGTCGCGGGCTGCCCGTCGAGAAGCTGCGCGTACGGGCGGAAGCCGGAGACCGCTCCGACGGCGTACCGGTGGCTCGCGGGCAGGGCGGCCTCGTCGGCGGCGGCGGTGGCGGCGTCGGCGAAGCGCTCATGGGCGATGAGGACCTTGGCCCCGGAGTCGGAGACGATCCAGGCGATCTCGGGGCCCACGAGGTGGTGGTTGACGGGGACGAGGTAGAAGCCCGCCTGGGAGGCGGCCAGGTACGCGGTCAGGAACTCGACGCCGTTGGGGAGGACGACCGCGAAGACGTCGCCCTTCTCCAGCCCGGCGACGCGCAGGCCGTGGACGAGGCGGTTGACGTCGGCGTGCAGCCGGCCGGCGCTCCATTCCTCACCTTCCGGGGTCACGAGTACGGTGCGCCCGGGGTCGGCGGCGGCCTGGGCCCAGAAGCCGTTGGGCGGCTGCCGGTCGGCGGCGGGGGTGGTGGACGTCGTCGCGGTCATGTCGGTCACGCCTCTCGGACTCGGCCGGCGATGCGGTTGATGCGGTCGATCGCCCTCTCGAACCCGCTGGTGAGGTCGTCGAAGACGGCCTGGACGCTGCGTTCCTCGGTCATCCGGCCGACGATCTGGCCGACGGGGGTACCGAGCAGGGGCTGGATCTCGTACTTCTGGATCCGGGAGACGGCCTCGGCCACGAGCAGGCCCTGGAGCGGCATGGGGAGCGCGCCCGGACCCGCCGGGTCGTCCCAGGCGTCGGTCCACTCGGTCCGCAACTGGCGGGCGGGCTTGCCGGTGAGGGCGCGGGAGCGGACGGTGTCGCCGGAACCGGCGGCGAGCAGTTTCGCCGTGAGGGCGCGCGAGTGGAGGTCCGCCTCGGTGGTGGTGAGCCAGAGCGAGCCGAGCCAGGCGCCCTGGGCGCCGAGGGCGAGGCCCGCGGCGATCTGCTCGCCGCTGCCGATGCCGCCGGCGGCGAGAACGGGGAGGGGGGCGACCGCCTCGACGATCTCGGGGACCAGGACCATGGTGGCGATGTCGCCGGTGTGGCCGCCGGCCTCGTAGCCCTGGGCGACGACGATGTCGATGCCGGCCTCGGCGTGGCGGCGGGCGTGCTTGGCGCTGCCCGCGAGGGCGGCGACGAGGACACCGTGGTCGTGGGCGCGCGCGATGACGTCGGCGGGCGGCGAACCGAGCGCGTTCGCCAGGAGTTTGATGGGGTAGTCGAAGGCGACGTCGAGCTGGCTCCTGGCGACCTGCTCCATCCAGCCGGTGATCCGCCAGCCGGAGGCCTCGCCCTCGGCGAACTCGGGCACGTGGTGCTTGGCGAGGGTATCGCGGACGAAGGCGCGGTGCGCGGCCGGGATCATCGCCTCGATGTCGGCCTCGGCGATGCCGTCGACGGCCTTCTTGGCGGGCATGACGACGTCGAGGCCGTAGGGCTTGCCGTCGGTGTGCTCCTGCATCCAGTCGAGGTCGCGTTTCAGGTCGTCGGGGGCCGAGTAGCGGACCGCGCCGAGCACACCGAAACCGCCCGCGCGGGTGATGGCAGCGGCGACCGCCGGGAAGGGCGTGAAGCCGAAGATGGCGTGCTCGACTCCCAGTTTCTTGCTCAACTCCGTCTTCATGGGCGGCAGGATGCCGCAGCCCGCCGGCCGAGGGAAGAGATTTTCTGATGCAGTGTCAGATTCTTTACGGGTCGGTCGGTGCGGAGGGTGCCCGACGGGCGGGCAGATACCCACTACCGTGCGGATCGCCCGCGCCCCGCTCGACGGACGGCGGGCGGCGGCGGGTCGCGGCGGCCGGGGTGCGGGCCGGGGGCGCGGAAGGTGCACGGCGGATGCGGATGCGGGTGTGGCGGGCGCGGGTCGCGGACGAGGAGGACCGGACATGGCAGCGGACACGGGGGCCGAAGCGGTGGCGGAGGTCGGCACGGAACGGCCGGGCGGCGTCGGCCGCGAGCAACCGCGCGACCCCGGGGAGGGGCGCGCCGGCGTCGCCGAGCCGGGCCGCGGGCCGAGCCGGCGGCGGCTCGGGGCGCGGTTGCTCGCGCTGGGCGGGGTACTCGTCCTGCACGCGGCGCTCCCGGGCTCCGCGGGTGCCGCGGGCGGTCCCGCCGAGCGACGCGCGCTCCAAGGGCTGCGCCTGCGGTACGGGTCGGCCCGCCAGGCGGGCCTGTTGGAGCAGCACTTGGAGGGGGTCGCCGACGAGGCCCGGCGCTTCCTGGGTCCCTCCCCCGAACATCCCTACTACGCCGGAGCGGTGGTCCTCGCCGGCCGGGGGCGCACCATCGCCCTGCACCGTGCCATGGGGTACGCGGTCCGGTACGCGGACTACGACGGACGGGCGGACCGGGTCCGGGAGTTCCCGACGGCCGAGCGGATCGCGATGGCCGAGGACACCGTCTTCGACCTGGCCTCGCTGACCAAACTGTTCACCTCCGTCCTGGCGGTACAGCAGATGGAACGCGGGCGGCTGGAGCTGGAGGCTCCGGTGTGCCGATACCTGCCGGAGTTCGTGGGGGGCGGCAAGGAGATCGTCACGGTCCGCCAGCTGCTCACCCACACCTCGGGGTTGCGTTCCTGGGCGCCCTTCTACCAGGAGTCCACGCGGGAGGGGCGGCTGAGGCTGTTGTGGTCGGTCCGACCGCAGGAGACCCCGGGGACCGTCTACCGCTACTCCGACCTCAATCTCATCGCGCTGCAACTGCTCCTGGAACGGATCACCGGTCGCACTCTGGACACACTGCTCCGCGACGAGATCACCGCTCCGCTCGGGATGCACCGCACTCGTTACAACCCACCGCTCTCCTGGCGCCGGGTCATCGCCGCCACCGAGGTGCAGCGCCCGCCCTGGTCCGGCCTGGACCGCGGGCTGGTGTGGGGCGAGGTCCACGACGAGAACGCGTACGCGCTCGGCGGCGTCGCGGGCCATGCCGGGGTCTTCGGCACCGCCTGGGATCTGGCCGTGCTGGCCCGCGCCCTCCTCGACGGCGGGGTCTACGCGGGCAAGCGCATCCTGCGCCCCGCCTCCGTCGAGCTGCTCTTCACCGACTACAACACGGCCTTCCCCGGCGACGACCACGGCCTCGGCTTCGAGCTCTACCAGCACTGGTACATGGGCGCCATGGCCACCCCGCACTCCGCCGGGCACACCGGCTTCACCGGTACCTCGCTGGTGCTCGACCCCTCCACCGACTCGTTCCTGATCCTGCTCGGCAACTCCGTCCACCCCGTACGGACCTGGCGGGCCGGCAGCGCGCCGCGGGTCGCGGTCGGCAACCGCTTCGCCCGCGCCGTCCCGGTCCGCACCCGGCACGGCGGCGCGGCCTGGTTCTCCGGCATCCGGCCGGGGGCCTCGGGCACCCTCACGTTGCCGCCGCTCGTCCCGGCGACGGGCGCCGCCCGGCTGCGCTGCGCCGTCTGGTGGGACACCGTGCCGGGCGAGGGTGCCCTGCACCTGGAGGCCTCCGCCGACGGGGAGCGCTGGGAGCCGCTGCCCTTCAGCACGCTGCGGTCCACCGGCGGCACCCCCGAGCAGTGGCCCCGGGGCTCCGTGAGCGGCTGGTCGGGCCGCGTCTGGCACCGCCTGGAAGCCCCCCTCACGGAATCCTGGGCGGGACGCGAGGTACGGCTGCGCTTCCGACACACCGCGACCGGCCGCTACGTGGGCCGCGGGGCCTACGTGGACGTCGTACGGGTGGCGGAACCGGGCCGGCTCCTCTTCGCGGAGGACCGCCCGGCCGACGCCGGCCGCGTCGACGCCGTCGGCTGGACCCGATCGGCGGACTGACAGCCGCGGCCCGGTCCGTGGCCCGGTCCGTGGCCCGGTCCGCGGCTTGGTCCGTGGCTCCGTGTCGTACCAGGCGGAAGGGGTGGCCCGCCGGGCCCGCGTAGACGCGCGGGTCCGGGACGCCGAGGTCCACGTGGAACTGCTGCGGCCGGGTGGGATCGGGCCGGCGCGGCGGCACGTGGTTCAGGGCCTGCTGGAAGGCGAGGACCGGCCCCGAGGGGGGTGTGGAGCGTCGCCCAGCTGTCGTCGAGCGCCCGGCGCCGGTCCTGCTGGTCGACGTTCCCGCCCAGCAGGGACCGGTAGAACTCGGCGAGCGACCGCGGCTCGGGGCAGTCCAGGACCACGCATCGCAGTGCGGCGATCATGGTCGGATCCTAGCGGGTGTCCTGTCGATCGGGCCCGGCTCGCGGCGGTTGCGCCTGCCGCGGGTGGCGGGCCGGGCCGGGTCCTGCCGGGCGGCGCCGGCCGGCCAGACGACCTCCACCGGTAGCCCCCGCGCACGGGCCGCGGCCACCGCGTGGACGGTTCCGCCCGGTCGGCCGCCGGGCCCTCCGTCCCACACCGCGACCAGGAGTTCGGCCCGGCCGAGCAGAAGTCGGTTGGCGGCGACGTAGGCGTCCGTGCCGCCCCTTCGGTACGGCATGACCTCGACCTCGGCGGCGGCCCCCAGGAGCCGGTCGAAGGCGACGGCGTCCGGACCCTCCGGCAGCCGCGCCCGGTGGTCGGCCGAGGGGAGCACCGCCATCAGCCGCCCGCCCAGGGCGAGTACGGCATCCGCGAAGACCGTGTCGGCGCCCGGGGCGAGGCAGGACATGCCGGTGAGCTCCGGGGCCGGGTAGCGGGCGAGCAGCGCGCGCAGCGCCTCCCCGACCGGCGGGACGCTCGCCGCCGTGAGGTTCACGTGGCCGGTCACCGCGATGGTCGCCATGGCAGTGCTGCTCCGCTTCGAAGGATCGACGTCGTCGCCGCCCGGGCGGCGCCGCCCGCCCCCAGATGGGGGGGGGGGGGGGGCCCCGCCCGGGGGTGGTGTGCAGCCGGGGCCGGCCCGCGGGGGGCCGCCCG